>JABSOJ010000001.1 GCA_013216005.1 Alteromonadaceae bacterium
TCATATTATCACCTAGTAATTATGAGGCATATAATAACACCTCTATGTAGGTGACCAAATTAACTATGCCACTTCAATCTGGTGATGTTTACAATAATGATAATAAAGCAGTCGGATATATATCTAAAAATGGTGACATACGTGATATATACAACATGGATAACGTTTCTATTGCTTATATTGCCCCCTCTGGTGACATTTACAATTCGGATAACAAAGCTGTCGGATATATTCTAGGCGAGATGGACCCGATATTTAAAGCTGGTGCAGCTTTATTGTTGTTGTTGTTGCAGAAATAGTATTGTTTGATATTTAAACGATTTAAAACTGAGGTCATAATCAACGCTAACCTCAGTTTTTTTGATCATTTATTCACCGTCACTATTGTTTTAAAATCTTCTACTGCCTGTTCAGCATTTTTTGCTTCAGTAATCGCCGTAACAACGGCAATACTATCAACACCAGTTTCCATAACCCGCTTTGCGCGCTGTAAGGTAATCCCTCCAATGGCGACGATAGGAATATCGGTGGATAACCTTAATAATTGAGATAAATTTTCAAGTCCCTGAATTTGTCCTGTCATATCTTTGGTTTTGGTTGGAAATATAGCACCAATTGCTAAATATGAAGGGCGTAATTGTTGTGCTAATAAAAATTCATAACAACCGTGGGTGCTAATGCCTAACCGTAAACCTGCCAGGTTAATGGCATTGAGATCGGCGGCTTGAATATCTTCCTGACCAATATGAACACCGTAGGCGCCATGTTTGATTGCTAATTGCCAATAATCATTAATAAATAATCTTGTGTGATAATTTTTACTGAGTTGAACAGCTTCAATAATTATCGCTTCCAGTTCTTCAGCTGGAATATTCTTTAAGCGTAATTGAATAATATTTAGATTGAGCGGTAATAACTTTTTTAACCAGTCAATTGAATTAACTATCACGTATAAGCCAAGTTTTGTCTGTTTTGTCAGGTTCAGTGTTTTGAAAGGCGCTAATAAATTATGTGTCTGACTGAATTCATCACAAATTTGAGGAAAGTTTTGTGGATGTTCAGGCCAGCCTAATTGAGTAAAAGCACCGTAATAATCATTTTCTGACTGATAAAAAGCTAAGCCTTGGTTGATAAATGCTTTGCTTAGGGTAAAGGCATCACGAATTAAATAACCATGCGCTAAAAATGATGATAATGCGCTGGCAAAGCTACAACCACCACCATGACTAACACTAGTATTAATGCGTGTCGATTTTAATTGATATTCAATAAAATCATTCGCTTGGTTTGATAATTGATGCCGACAGTAATCAATACAATTTTTTGACTGACTACATTGTTCATTTTCTTCTTCCGCGTGTCCGCCTTTAACAATTACAGTATTAGGTCCTAGCTCATGAATTGCTTGCGCTAATGTTTTTGGACCACACGAGTCAGTAACCGTTAGTCTTGTAGCTTCGGCCAACGTTTTTGCTTCGGCTAAATTAGGGGTGATAACGTCAATTAATGGCAGTAAAGGTTTTAGGTCTTCGGTTGTGAAAGTAGAGAAACTGCCGCCAACACTTGCCTGACCTACGGGATCATAAATAATTTTTAAGTCGGCATTCTGTTGAGTTGGTTTTGGCTTCAGTTGTTGCTTTAACTGTTGTTTTAATTGTTGTTTTAAAATATGCAAAGTATCGGTTAACCATAAAACTTGTTCTTTGTTTGCTAGCAAACCTATTTTGATGACCGATGGTTTCTTGTCGATAATTAAAGCATCAACTTGCTGTTGTAAAATATCAGTAGCTACAGGATTAACAGAGAATAACTGTTGAGAATTTTGTACTGTATTTGCTGTGATCAAATGACAAACTTCAACGTTTAAGCTGTGGCCTGTTTTAATATCAGCAGCGATGCCTGCCCCACCAGAGCAATCGGCGCCTGATATTGTCCAGATTATTGGTTCAGATTTCATGATGATGTGACTCTCATTGTAGCTGGTTTATTGAGTTAGTTTAGCTAGCTTTGATGCCAAAACGGCGTATCTAAAGTAGGTGTGCTGGGGTGTGCTGTTTGTCTTTGTTGCATTAACCCGGCAATATAACCTTGTTCACCTGCAGTTAATGCATTTGCAAAGGCTTTAGCCATGGTTACCGGATTGTCAGCCAAAGCTACGGCACTGTTGAGTAAAATACCGTCGTAACCCATTTCCATCGCCAGACAGGCGTCTGAAGGTTTGCCAATGCCAGCATCTAAAATCAATGTTGCATCGGGTAAGCGAAGTCGAATGGTTTCTAAATTATAAGGATTCATTAACCCTTTGCCTGTGCCAATTGGCGAAGCCCAAGGCATGATCACCTGACAGCCTAAATCATATAATCGTTGGCATAATACTAAATCATCGGTGCAGTAAGGCAGTACTTTAAAGCCGTCATTGAGTAGTTGTTCTGTGGCATTGAGTAGTTCAATAGGATCTGGCTGTAAATTATAGTCGTCGCCAATGACTTCCAGTTTTATCCAATCGGTTTTAAAAATTTCCCGACTCATTTTGGCCAGAGTTACCGCTTCTTTAGCTGTTTTACAGCCGGCAGTATTCGGTAATAAAAAACCATTTACCTGAGTGACTATTTCCTGAATATATTGCCAAATCTGTGCGCCTGAATTCATCTGAGGATTTTGGCGTTTTAAAGATAAAGTGACCACCTGTGAACCACTCGCTAAAATAGCCTGTTTCATTACCAGCGGCGAAGGGTATAAGGCGCTGCCAATAAGTAAGCGACTACTTAGCTGCTGGCCGTATAGTTTTAAAGAACCAGTTGTTACTGTCATTGTTTTAGCCTCCCTGAATAGGAAATAAAATATCAATACTGTCGTTAGCTTTTATCGATGTTGAGCAGTAATCATCTTTACCGACAAATTCACCATTTAACGCCAGTGCAAAGGTACTTTGTTGTTGGTTATTGAAATATCTGGACAAAGCGTCGTTAAGATAAATTGATTTTTTATTTTCTAGTTCATTGGTCAATGTATTGGTTAGTTCACTGTTGAGTTCAAATGTGTGACCATTGATTTTAATTTTCATGAGTCGTGTTCTTCTTTAATGGATGTGGTTCAGCTGCGTTTTTATAGGCATTTTTATAAGTGTTTTTATAAGTAATAGGTAACCACGATGAATAGTTGAATTGTTGTTGGTCACAGGAAATATTAGTGAAGCTAGCACCAGATTTTTTAAACCTTGCGACCAATTGATTGATTTGTTCAACCACGACAGGCGCAATTAAAAAACCATGCCGATATAAACCATTAACTTGAACCAGTTGTTGTTTAACCATTATTTTCGGTTGATTATCACTGAACGCTGGTCGGCATTGGCTGATATGTTGCCGGATATTTGCTTCGGCAAATCCCGGATGAACGCTATAAGCTGCGCTTAATAATTCCATTGCAGAGCGTACCGTCATCGGGCTGTTGTCGCCACTTTCTATTTCGGTTGCGCCAACCACATAAACCCCTTTGCTTTTAGGTGCTATATATAATTGATAACGGGGATGCATTAATCTAACCGGGCGGGATATATTCACCTCTGGGGCGAATAATTGAAATAATTCACCGCGTACTGCCCGTAGATCTTTTAATGGCGCCGCATTTTGATGAGCATTTTTAGGATTAGCGCCATTGCCACGACAATCAATGATCAAATCAAAACTTTGTCGATGGGTCTTACCTGTTTGATTCTGTTCATTGATAAATTGATATCGTAATTGACCGCCTGCACCGGTCGCTTTACGTGTAGATTCACTTGTCGAATCAGGAAGAGATTCAATGCCATCAACACAACATTCACTTAACCAGTTAATATCGGTATTTTCTATTTGAAGGCGTAAGGCAACAAGTAAACGTCGATTATCAATTTGACCTTCTTGTGGTAAATACAAGCCATGGTGAAATGAACGAGCAATTTCAGGTTCCAATTGCTTTAATTGCTGACGGTTTAAAGCGTGAACTTGATGCTGTGGGTAATGATTATTCAAGTATCGGGTAAATCGTAAATAATCGCCTTTGTCTTGTTCGTGACTGAGCATTATTGCGCCCGTTTGCTGAAAAAAAGGTGTTTCCTGCAAATTTGCCAATAATTTTGGCCATAATCGTAAAGATTCAAAACCCATTTCAACAATATTAGGCTCACAACTCATGGCTTCGCCAAGAGGGGTTAATAAGCCCGCCGCCGCATAAGCTGCACTTTGACGGGCAGACTTATCATCTTTATCAAATAAGGTGATCTGATCACCTTGCCGATGTAACGACAAAGCAATTAAACGACCTAGTAGCCCGGCGCCAACGATGGCGATATTCATTAAAGTTATCCCTTAATGCTATTGAGCAATGTGGTAGATTTCGCTACCAGTGGCTTTAAACTCAGCTGATTTTTCAGCCATGCCTTGTTCTGCTTTTAAATTAGCAGAAATTGATATGGTTTCATCAAGCAACTTTATTTCAATAGTTTCGCCGTTGTTTTCCAGACCTGCTGCATAATCTCGTACATCTTGAGAAATTTTCATTGAACAGAATTTTGGTCCGCACATAGAACAGAAATGCGCAATTTTTCCTGATTCCTGCGGTAAGCTTTCATCGTGAAAAGTGCGGGCGCGTTCCGGATCTAAACCAATGTTGAATTGATCATACCAACGAAATTCAAAACGGGCTTTTGACATGGCGTTGTCGCGAATTTGTGCTCCCGGATGACCTTTAGCCAGATCGCCGGCATGAGCAGCAATTTTATAAGTGATCAAACCTTCTTTAACGTCTTCTTTATTTGGTAATCCTAAATGCTCTTTAGGTGTTACGTAGCAAAGCATGGCACAACCGTACCAACCAATATTCGCCGCACCTATGCCAGAGGTAATATGATCGTAACCCGGGGCTATGTCGGTAGTTAACGGTCCTAAAGTATAAAAAGGTGCTTCGCCGCAATGCTTAAGCTGCTCTTCCATATTTTCTTTGATCATATGAAGCGGTACATGACCCGGACCTTCAATGATCACTTGCACATCATGCTTCCAGGCGATTTTGGTTAGCTCGCCTAAAGTATGTAATTCGGCAAATTGTGCCTCGTCATTGGCATCAGCAATTGAACCGGGACGTAAACCATCACCTAGCGAGAATGAAACATCATAAGCTTTTAATATTTCACAAATGTCTTCAAAATGTGTGTAGAGGAAGTTTTCTTTATGATGAGATAAACACCATTTTGCCATGATAGAGCCACCACGGGAAACAATACCAGTTAAACGTTTTGCGGTCATTGGCACGTAACGTAATAATACGCCGGCGTGAATAGTGAAATAATCAACACCTTGCTCTGCCTGTTCAATTAAAGTATCACGGAATACTTCCCAGGTCAGGTCTTCGGCAACACCATTAACTTTTTCCAGTGCCTGATAAATAGGCACTGTGCCAATAGGTACAGGTGAGTTACGGATGATCCACTCACGGGTTTCATGAATATAACGACCCGTCGATAAATCCATTACGGTATCGGCGCCCCATTTGGTTGACCAAACTAATTTTTCAACTTCTTCTTCAATTGAAGAGCTCACCGCAGAGTTACCAATATTAGCATTAACTTTTATTAAAAAGTTACGGCCAATGATCATTGGTTCAACTTCGGGGTGATTAATATTAACCGGAATAATGGCGCGGCCACGTGCTACTTCATCCCTTACAAATTCGGGAGTAATTTGTTCTGGTAAGCTGGCACCAAAACTTTGACCTTTATGCTGTTGAGTTAAAATTGCATCGGTTACTTCAGCGCGTTTCATGTTTTCACGGATCGCGATATATTCCATTTCAGGGGTAATAATACCCTGACGGGCGTAATGCATTTGGGTAACGTTTTTACCCGCTTTTGCTTTACGTACTTTCGGTAAATGTTCAAAACGAATATGGTCTAACCCTTCATCCGCTAAACGCTGTTGACTGAAATTAGAACTGGCAGAATCGAGTTCTTCAACATCGTCACGACCTACAATCCAGCTTTCACGTAACCGTGGAATGCCTTTGTGCACATCAATTTCAACGGTATCGTCGGTATAAAATCCGGAAGTATCGTAAACGCACAAGGGTTGATTTGGTTCGACAATTGGCTGATCTTTAGTACCACCCACTAAGGTATCTGACAGGGTGATTTCACGCATGCCAACTTGAATGTTATGCAATTCACCTTGTACGTACACTTTTTTAGAATTAGGAAATGATTGATCTGAAACATTGCGCAAAAAAGCTTGTGCTTCTTCACGACGTTCGCGTCTGGTTTTTGAACTCATGTCTGCTCACCTTTTTTTAAAGTTACTATTTTCAAGTAATTCAGAGATAAAAATAAGGCGGAGCTAAAAGGTAGAATTTAACGAGGAAAAGTTTTTGGTCATTCTTAGCTTTGTTTTAATTTCTGACAAAAGCAAAGTTAACCAAATTTCTCTCTTGTTCCCTTCGCAGATATTAGTCTGATTCAGGTTCTACGGATCCCGCTTTCGCGATCTCAGCCTTTTTGGCACTCCGACAAGTTATTGTTTAGTGTGAACTAAAGCGAAGAGATTCTAACGTGAATAATGATCATAGTGCAAGAAATTGTTCGTTTATCTCTTGATAAATGTCGTTCATGGCATTGGGTTTGGATCTTATATTCATGACTGCTAAAATGTATTCCATCCCATTTTGATTATTTAGGCACCAATCAAACCGGGTAACAGTTCATATTTGTGTATTGTCATGTTTAAGTTGATACAGTCTAGAGCCTGTATAGGTTTGAACTCATGTAAATTAACAGAAAACATTGTTGAACTGTAACCCTAATTTAGCCTATATGGTCAGTGCCATTATTTAGTGAAACTTAATCTCATGAAATATTACTTATTGAAAAACTGCTTAATTACCGCATTCTTTACTTTAGCACTGAGCGCTTATAGCGAAAAAAGTATTGCCGCTGAGTTATTTCCTCATAGTGAAAAAGTAACACATCAGGATATTTTACGTGGTTCATTAACACCAGAACGTACCTGGTGGGATTTAACTCACTATCATTTAAATATTAGTGTTGACCCAGTCAGTAAAACAATTTCGGGTACCAATACCATGAAATATAAAGTGCTGGCTGAACAAAAACGTCTTCAAATTGAATTGCAGGCACCGATGGTGTTAGAAAAAGTTGTGCAAAATGGCAAGAACTTAACCTTTGAAAAAAATGGTTATTCCTATTTTATTCATTTAGAAAGCAAACAGAAAATTGATAAAGAATACCAGTTAATTATGCATTTCAGTGGTGAACCGCAAGCGGCTGAAAATCCCCCGTGGGATGGTGGCATTGCCTGGAAAACAGACGAGAATGGTTTGCCATTTATTGCATCTGCTTGTCAGGGAGTTGGGGCAAGTATCTGGTGGCCAAATAAAGACCACGCTTATGACGAACCTAATGATGGTGTATTGATCAGTGTTGAAGTGCCGGAACATTTAATGGATGTTTCCAATGGTCGATTAATTAATGTTGAAAGTCATCCTGAACGAAAAACTAAAACGTATCATTGGCAAGTAACCAACCCGATTAATAATTATGGGGTGAATATAAATATTGGTGACTATGTGCATTTTGGTGAGCAATATCAGGGAGAACAAGGCTTGTTGGATATGGATTATTATGTTTTACGTGATAATTTAACTAAAGCCAAAGAGCAGTTTAAAGATGCAAAACGTACAATGGCAGCGTTAGAGCATTGGTTTGGTCCTTATCCTTTTTATCAAGATAGCTATAAATTAGTTGAAGCGCCTTATTTGGGAATGGAGCACCAAAGTTCAGTCACTTATGGTAATGGTTATAAAAATGGCTATTTGGGCTGGGACAGAAGTCATTCTGGCTGGGGGTTAAAGTTCGATTTTATTATTGTTCATGAATCTGGGCATGAGTGGTTTGCCAATAATATTACCAGTAAAGATGTTGCTGATATGTGGATCCACGAAAGTTTTACCAATTATTCAGAAAGCTTGTTTGTTGAATATCATTACGGTAAAGATGCTGGTTTTGAATATGCCAGAGGTAACCGGATAGGTATTCAAAACCATAGTAAAATTATCGGCACTTATGGCGTACATCGTGAGGGTTCATCTGATATGTACAATAAAGGTGGCAACATGCTGCACACAATTCGTCAGGTGGTGGATAATGATAAAACATGGCGCAATATTTTACGGGAATTGAATAAAACTTTTTATCACCAAACGGTTGAGACCAAACAAATAGAATCATATATGAGTGAACAGTCTGGCAAAGATTTGTCTAAGATTTTTGATCAGTATTTACGTGATACCCGTATCCCGATGTTGGAATATTATATTAAAGATAAAGTGATGAGTGTGCGTTGGGGTAATAGTGTTACTGATTTTAATATGTCTATTAAAGTCACTATTGACGGTAAAGCACAATGGTTAAATCCAACAACTAACTGGAGTAAAGTGGAGTTAGAAAATTCAGAAGCTGTCTTAGAAGTGGATGCTAATTTTTATGTGTCAGTTTTTAATATATTAGGAAATTAAATAGTTAATTGTTGGGTCTTTTTTTTAGTATAAAATATCTATCAATTCGGTAGCGTGGGTTAGCCAGTGTAAGGCGTAACCTAGGCTGTCGAAATATGACCATTTTCAACCAATTTACCGTTTATATTTTTGGCTTTTTTAATATTGTTGGAATTTTGATTGTTGTTACATTTAGATCCTAAATTGACGGAATAATATGCTATTTATCCCGTTAGATGTAACAAGATATTAATGAAAATAGCATTTTGCCACTAAATATTAAATTTCAGCACAATTACGTAAATCCAATAAATAGTAAACATCATACTTTGTAAAGTCAAAAACTGGTAAATTGAATATCCCCAAAAGCACGAGTTTTCGACAGCCTAGGCGTAACCCATCAAAATATAGCTTTTATCAAGATGTTATAGAGTTATAGAGTTATCAAATGTGATGGGTTACGCCGTTGGCTAACCCATCCTACTCGTTTGTTTAGCATCAATTAATTGCTATTTAGCCAGCTGTTTTAATACAGCCTTTCAAAAAACCAAAACAAACCGACAGCAGCAATTACAAACGACGCTGGTTTTACCACACGTTGTCGGTACCATGATTTTTTTCTGCACCAAAATACTGCACAAAGCGCAAGTAAAATAACCGTTATTTGTCCTAATTCAACGCCAACATTAAAACCAATTAAACTAGTAACGTATTGTGTTGGTGCCAGACCTAACGCTAATAATACAGAAGCAAAACCAATTCCATGCAATAAGCCAAATAAGAATATAATGACTATTCGCCAACGTTTCAGGTGATCAAAATAAATATTTTCAATGGCAACATACGCAATTGATAACGCAATAAGTGGTTCAACGATATTGGCTGATATATTAACAATGCCGTAAATTCCTAAGGCTAAAGTAATAGTGTGCGCTAAGGTAAAAGCGCTGATTTGCCATAACAAAACCGATAGTTTTGTTGCAAGCAGAAATAAAGCAAGGATAAATAATATATGGTCTAACCCTTGAGGAATAATGTGAATAATTCCCTGATAAACATAATCGACAAAACTGGTTATTGTAAGGATGGTTGGACTAACATTTTTACCAGAACTTTTAAGACTTAATGCACTACTTTGTTGTCCTCTTGCAATAAATATCTGTTGAGGTTTAGCAAACAATAAAACACTGTCCGCCATAATTTCAGGAAGCTTAACCCTAACTTCATTGGTATTTGCTAAAGATGCACCATAGCCAACATATTTAACACTGTAACCAGCATTACCAACGGGATTATTAAATAACTGTCGAATATCTGCCACTGTCGGGCCTTCAACTAATTGCACAGCAGAGCGCAGCTGGTCGAAATTAACAATGGTATTTTGTTGTAATAGCTGTTTTGAACTCGCTAGTGCTTTAGCTAATTTAAGCATCGGCAAATGACGAATTTCATCAATTAAATCTTCATCTTTACTGATTAGTTTTGCTTGCTGTTTAATTAAATGAACAACATCAACAGTCAGGCTGATCTTGAATTCGGTAGCAGATAATATATCGAGTCTGGCTTGACCTTTTTTATTAGTATGAGCATCGCAGTTAAAGATAAATAATAATTGAGTCAGTAAAAAGAAAGTTAAAGTTTTGTTGAGCATGGTGAAAATTAAATAATAATTGTAAGAAGGCTAAGGTAAACGATTTTAACGGTTAAGCCAATTGGTAAAATTTAATGAATACCATTATTACCTGTGTTGATTTGTTGGATACTTGTAATTATACTGGGTTTTAATGGCTGTATTAGCGTTAATTGTTGTTCTGGTGAAATGAACTATACTTAAATGACGGCAAGTCATACGGTATAAGACGATGAAGCTAAATCTATTTACTGAAGTTCTCCGCTCGATTTCAAAACTCNCTATCAACCAAAAGCATATNATTGAACATCGAATTCACGATGAGATTAAACGTGGTGACACAGATGTACGGATTGATGAATGCAAAGGCGATGACATTCAATGTCCACATTGCGGTTCAAGTCATATTGGCAAATGGGGGGCTTCTGCTGGTTTACAACGCTATCGCTGCAAAAATGAGGATTGCTGTCGTACTTTCAATGCCTTAACCAAGACACCGCTGGCTGGACTTCGCAAGCGCTCGCTTTGGCAGGCAAACTTGGACTGCATGTTTGATGGTTTACCGTTATGGCGAGTTGCAGATAAATTGGGGGTTTCAATTACAACCGCTTTCCGGTGGCGGCATCGCTTTCTTAAAGCACCGACAAACAATAAACCCAGTGAAGTCACTGGGATTATTGAAGCCGATGAAATGTTTTTCCTGGAGAGCTATAAGGGAAAACGAACTATTCATAACAGGTCAGCCAGAAAGCGAGGTGGCATCGGCAGTAAGAAACTCAAAGATGACCAAATCCCCGTACTGATTGTCAAAGACCGCAGTGGTGGTTTAACTGATTTTGTGCTTGAAAGTCCGAGCAAAGAGGAAATCCACGATGCATTGACGCCTATTGTTAACGCTGAGTCTGTGATGTGCACTGATGGTGCAAGTGCCTACAAAACATTTGCCAAAGAGCATGGCATTAAGCATTACCGTAACATTACATCGCAAGGCACAAGAGT
>JABSOJ010000010.1 GCA_013216005.1 Alteromonadaceae bacterium
GAAGATCAAGAGGTGAAAGTCCTCTGCTCGGTAAGGTTGAGCAAACCGCCGAGACCCCGAGTCATGGGCTTTGCACCGTAAGGTGTCGAGTTAAGCGTTGACAGGGGAAACCATAGGCTAAGTATTGAGCTGCGAAATAAACATTAAGAGTGCTGACTTTGTTGGGTGAGGGGGAAGGCAACATGATGATTAACGTTATACCCCGCACATAGGTAAAGCGAGTTAATTATCAGCTCTTCGCAGTCGTAGACCTTATGCATGTGGCAATGTCTTTTATGCGGAACTCGGGAGATCCAATGTGTTGCTGTTCAGGTTGTTTTAGGTTCAGCAGTTTAATGGGAAGTCGATAGACGTAGCCAGTAAATATAATACATTGGAAGTCGGACAAACCCATAGTAGTGAAGAAGCCTTCGAACAAAGTTCAGACGAAATCTGACGGCGGAGAGGGTGGAGCGAAGGGGTTTGGCAAAGAGAAAGTCATTTGGCGAGAGTAAGCCCAAGACACAGAGCTTGGAATAATTACTACTTGGACTGGATTGACGAGGGAGAGCGGTAAAATCATGCTTTTGCCTTTTGACTCGATGTAGGAGCCGTATGCGTTAGTAGCGCACGTACGGATCTGTGCCGGAGGCCTGACCTAGTTTTGTGGAAACTCAAAATTTGGTTAGGGCTTTACGGCGACCATTAACGATGGCTTTAACTTTCTCGGTTTTAACGTGCGTAAGTACGGTGGAAAATTGTTAATTAAACCTGCTAAAGAGAATGTAAAAATCTTTTTAGATAAACTGAGGAATTTCATCAAAAACTGTGGGTGTGCAACGACGGAAGAAATTATACAACAACTAAACCCTAAAATCAGGGGATGGTCGAATTACTATCGTCATGTCGTCTCTAAACGAACTTTTTCTTGGGTAGATAACTGTATTTTTCATACGCTTTGGCAATGGGTTAAGCGAAAACATCCAAATAAGAATGCACATTGGCGTAAACGGAAATATTATCGCCAATGCAAGCTTCGTAATTGGCAATTCTTTGCTAAAACTCGCGATAAGGAAGGAGTTACAACCATCCTTGATCTTGCTGTAGCAGCTAGGGTTAAAATCCGACGACATATTAAAATTAAGGGGGACGCCAATCCCTATGATCCTGCATATGAAGACTATTTCAACAATCGTTCGTTATTGAAGGAAAGTCTCCGTATTTCAAAAGTGAGGGATGATAGGTGTCAGTCTACATTTTAAGAGGCAACCATTTGTATTGAACAACCGGGTCTATTTTTTAGGCCTTTGAAAGACTTGAGCCACGTGCTGGGAAACTCGCATGCGTGGTTCTTAGGAGAGCAAGTAGCAGAAATGCTACTTGCTTATCCGACGATGATACCACCAATAGAATTATAGACNAGGAACCGATTATTAAAAAGCAACGTAATAGTGATAAAACACGATTACGAACAGGAGTTTACACATTTGGTGTTATTGCCACCACCTTGGATGAACAACACATTGTGCTGTTTCAAACGAACATTGGTTATGCAGGTGAATTCATCGACAGCATTTTAAGTAAACGAAACATTGAAAAAGCACCGCCACTATTGATGTGTGATGCTTTACCCAGCAATAAGCCATCAAGGGTTATTACTTATTTATGCTTCTGCAATAGTCATGCAAGACGACAATTTTATGATGTCCTGAGCCACTTTAGTGAAGAAGTTGAGCACATACTGGGGCGCTATAGTCAAATATGGATAGTTGATGAAGAAACAGAAAATATGACGGAAACAGACAGGCTTGCCCATCATAAAACACACTCACTACCCATAATGACAGAAGTCAAACAATGGGGTAGCGATCACTTTAAAAATAACACCGTTGAAGAAAATAGTGGTTTAGGAAAAGCGATCAAGTATTTTAATAAACACTATCAGGAATTAACAAGTTTCTGCCGACTTGAAGGAGCAAAATTGGATAACAATGCCATGGAAGCGCAGTTAAAATTAACGGTAAGGAATCGAAAAAATGCAATGTTCTACAAAACGTTATCTGGTGCCAGTATCAGTGACGTGATCACTTCAATCATTGCAACGGCAGGCAAAGCAGGCATTAATGTGTTTACTTACTTTAATTTGCTACAACGTGAACGAGAAAATGTAATCGCAAATCCTGAAAATTATCTTCCTTGGAATTATCTAGATAATAGTTAATTCCAATCTAAAATTAC
>JABSOJ010000098.1 GCA_013216005.1 Alteromonadaceae bacterium
CACACAAATACATGGCTACATTTTATGACTTTTAAAGTCCATTTAAATCAATGCCTTAAATGTGCGGAATGTAGGTTTTAAGATGTGAACGTTTGACCATAATCATCGCTATCACTATTACTATTATCAATAAAAAATCCACCTAGTGTGGATTTTTTGTTTTTATTCTTGCTGTTATAAGTATGAGACAGGCATAAATGTGGAGCTGGTCTAAAGGTAAAGGTAAAAATATCATCGCCAATATTTTAGTTTTTTTCTCTGTTTAAGGTTTCTGAACAGATTACGGGGTAGCGACTTTTTACTGGATTTTCCTTTGCTTAATATGTGTTCTACCGCGTCTAATATTCGAGCGGATGATTGACCATCTTTGTATGGATGCAGTCCTTCGGCATAATTATCAATGGCTGTTTTTAATTGTTCAGTAGGTGAAAGAGCAGCGGTAATTGCGTTAGATAATTGCTCCGGTTCACTGATATTAAGCAGATAATCGCCGGGATTGCTATTATTTAAAGCAATAACAGGTTTACCTAACAATGAAAATTCCCCGATGACTGAAGAAGTATCTGAAATCAAGATATCTGCCCATTGCAGCAGTTCATTAATATTGTTTGATTCAATAATTTGAAAGTTGTCTGAGACAAGGGTTTTGTATTTTGCGATCCATTGTTTATCCATTTTAGGATGAAATTTAACTAACCAATTATAATCTCCATGCTTGATTAATTTTTTAATTTCATTAAATAAAATTGGGGCAGAAGTTAAGGAAGGAGAAAATGTTGGTGCAAATAAAATAGCTGGCTTTTCTTTATTGAAATAAGTCGCTGGTGGAGCTGAAAATAAATTATCAAGTTTTGGCCAGCCAGTTTCAACCACATCAAAAAATTGATGTTTATTTGCTAATTCTTTGAAGCGAACGGTCGTTGCTATTCCGTGAGTACAATATAAATCAAAGCAATCACGAATAACGAAATGACCTTTCTTTTTCCATTCCAGCCCATGGAAAACCTGAACTTTAATCCCGGGAATAAAACTCGGAATTACATTACCCGGCACAAAAGAGGCGTCCGGATTATATTGGACAGTACTTTTTATATTTTCCAGTACAACCTCTTCTTGAGTAAAGTTACCCATATTAACTTCGTTGCCAGTAACAAACCATTTTACTTCATCACCGCGAGCAATTATTTCTGCTTGCAGTGGTCTTAAGATTTCAAATGAATAATTTTGTGATATGTAAAACAGGTATTGTTTGCTGGGCATTGTTAATTTTTCATAAGTTGTAGAAAATAAAGCACAATAATCTAAAGTTAATTATTGTGCTGTGTTTTTAATATCACGCTTTATAGGCATATTTTTAAGGCATATTTTTAAGGCGTATTTTTAAGGCATATTTTTTAAGGCATAGTGTTAAGGTTAAGGGTAAAGCTAAGGGTTTAAAATAAACTCGCCTTTCCTAAAAAACAATACATCACCAGAAGTATATTTATTGGCTAAAATATCAATTATATGAACAGATACATCGTCACAAGCCATTGCGTTATCATTAGAAAGATTAAGATTGTCTCTGAATTTAGTATCAATTGCCCCGGGGCATAAACAGTAAACCTGAAAACCATCTTTCGATAAAGACTTTGATAAGGTAACTACACCAGCTTTAGAAGCGCAGTACGACGACCAGTCCGGATAAGAATTAAACGCGGCAGTTGAAGAGATATTAATTATAATTGTCTCTTTATTTGCGCCAAGCGCACTTTTTGATACAAGAAAAGTACCGATTAAGTTAACGTTAATATCGTTAATCCAGGCTTGGCTGTCAGCCTCTAGAATTCTTTTAGGGTGAATACAACCTGCGTTATTGATAACAACGTCAAACTTCTTGCCTTCAACCGCTTGGTTTTGAAAAAAGGCAACAACTCTGTCAGAACTGGTTACATCTAACTCTGTGTGGCTAGTGGTTGTTATATTAAATTGGTTTTTATATTTTTCTTTGAAGCTTACTGCCCAATCACCAGCGCCTCCTGTAATTAGTATATTAATCATTTTTTATCACATCTGGATGTTCATGTTTATCAGATTGTGTAATTAACTCATTATACTGGTTGAATATCTGAGTTTTTAATTTTGAACTGCTAACACCTGCTCCGTAAGGGAAATAGAATACTTTTACGCCTAAATCTCTCAGGTAATCGTATTTGCCTCTCCAATCATCTCCAATAACGAAAATATCTATGTTCAGATCTTTGACCCTTAAGGTATGCTCAAGCGAACGTTGAGGAATGACAACATCGGGATACTTAAGTGCTTCAATAATAGCAATACGTTCATCAAATGGAATGGCTGGTGGTTTTTTGTAGGAACAAACTAATTCGTCGGTACTCACACCAACAATCAGGCTATCGCCTAATCCTGAGCCATATTCAATCATTTTTAAGTGATTTCGATGAAATAAATCGAAGGTACCTGAAACATAAACAATTGTAGCCATTGTTGACTCCTGGGAAAGTTTTATTATTTTGGCAATAGTATATAGAAGATAGAGGGTGAAACAAGAATATTAGGGGGCTTTTATTCAATTCACCTATTTAATTATTGTTAATTAATTAATAAATTTAGGCTTGTTAATTTGATGAGAACAGCTAGTTAGCTGTCTGATTGATAATAAAATCTACGATCCTTCTGCTACATTGCCCATCGACTTTACCTGTTAAAATTTCAGTCATATTTAAACGTTCTTGTTCTTTTAGTTCAGGTTTATTAAGTTGAACATCGATTTGTTCCTTTAACTCTTCGAAATTTTTCACTTGCTGGGCAACTTGAGCAAAATACTTTAAGTCATCATCCAGTCTGTTTTTTAATCTTATCTTGAATATTCCCCGGTAGCTCCAGCGTACTTTATAAAAGTCACACCAGATAGCGGGTTTATTCAATGCGGTAAATTCAAATAATGTTGATGAAGTATCACTGATAATGAGTGAAGAAGCTTGAAAAAAAGGTAATATTGATACCTGATTAACATCGGCTAAATAAACATTGTCGTATTTCATCCAGGCCTTGAATAAATTTTGCTGTTTACGACACTTTTGTTTAACCAATGAAAAAAAGTGGGGTTTGATAATTATATTATATTCAGCTAACTGGCCCGGAAAGTTTTTAGGAAAACATTCTATACTGCTGGGGTAGAAGGTAGGGGCATATAAAATAGTGGGTTTATCATTGCATAAGCCCAGTTGGGTTAAATCAAGGCTATTTAATGTGCCATTGATAATGGGATCTAATTTTGCGTAGCCAGTATCAATAAATACTTTTTCAGGAAATCTGTCCTGTAAACGTTTAAGCCTGTGTTGGCCTTCTACAAATCTAAAAGTAATATCGCATTTCGATACATCGTAGTAACAAGACTTTGGTCCAATGCCATGTTCCATTAAAGCTGTATTTGAATGTTTATTAATAGCTTCAATATTTTTAAAGGCGTTACCGAATATTATCCAGTCTGGTTGATGTTCAATGTATAATTCCCGCGCCTGATCACTAGATTCAACACATTGAAAAGATAATTCATTATCGTTGACATATTTTAGTAGCACATCATTTAACAATTTTTGTTTATACAGAATAAAATGACACTCAATGCCCTGGGCAACTAGTTCATCTTTAACTGGCAGGTACTGTGGAACATAATATAAATGCTGAATATCAAAATAGACTTTCATAATAACTGAATTTACCAATATAACTGTTATGCAGGAAAATCAATCAACATGAATGTTTTGTCCTGCCAATAAATATAAGCCTATAAATCCAGTTTTTAAGCCGTTTTGTAATTTAGCGCAATTTTTTGAAATTAATCTTTTGAAGCTAATTGTTTTGAAGCTAATAATGAAACTAATAAAATACTATTGCAAATTAGTTCCAGCTATCCATATTCCTTGAACGGCGTTTACCGATTAGCTTAGGTATGATCAAACCAAGAATTAAACCAATAGCCAGGACAATTGCGCCATTGAAAAACCATTCTTTTTTAATATTAGTGTCTTGAGTTTTAACTTGAGATTGTGTTTCAACTACTTGCTTGTTTAGCTTAACTATTTCACTGGCTTGTAGACTGTTTTCTGTCTTTAATTGATCAATGGTTATCTGTGCCAGATTCAGATCTTGAGTTAATAGGTCACCACTTTCAGAATAGCCGGCTAACTTGCCATTTAATTCAGCAATAACAAACCGTAAACCAGGATTGTCGGAAATAAATTGGCTCTCAACCCAACCCTTTCTGTTTTTGTCATCAGTAACTTCAGTGAAATCATTTTCTGTATTGCCAGTTAATAATATTTCTGTACCCGCGTTGATACTGCCAACGATGCGATAATTTTTACCCGCGCCAGTATGCATAAAAATGAATAAATCATCTGCGATGTAAGAATTTCCTGAATTTTCTGCTTCTGTCAATGTTTGTGTTTGAGCAGGCAACTCTTCAGCTACAGCTTGAAATAAGCAAGGGAGAAATAAAGAAATTATCAAGCTGCTAAATAAATTTTTAATACTTTTCATTGAATAACCAAACATAAAAATAAGCCAATAGACACAAGATATTATGGTTTTGCTAGCATTAAGGCAAGGCTAATATGAATTTGTATGGTAATTTTTACCTTTACTGCTAATTTTTATGCTTATTAAGAGATAAAATCATTGCTAGATGGTGAGAGCTTTTGTAAGGTGGGTTAATTGAATATTATTTAGAATTTATTAACTTGCTTTATGGCTACAGAGATCGAACTTAAGTTTTTGGTAAACAACGAACAAAATATCGAAATTAAAGATGAAATAACCAAATTACTTTTATCTAAAAAGACAGCATCGGACAACCTCACGTTTGTGCAACTCACTAGGGATTTGTCGAATTGTTATTTTGATACTCCGGATAAAATCTTGCGCAAGCAGGATATTGGTTTACGTGTCAGAGCCAGTGAAGGGGCTATTGAACAAACCATAAAAACTGCCGGAAAAGTTGTGGGTGGGTTGCATCAACGTCCTGAATATAATGTTTCTATAAAAAATTCTTTCCCTGACTTATCTTTGTTTCCTGATAAAATCTGGCAGAAAAATCAGAATGTTGATGAGTTGCAGTCAAAAATAGTTTCTATTTTTAACACTGATTTTTGTCGGACAACCTGGACAATTTCTGCCGGTAATCATAGTGAAATTGAACTGGCTTATGATCAGGGGACTATTGAAAGTAATGGTCAGATAACTGAAATTTGCGAAATTGAATTAGAGTTGGTACAAGGTGAAGTAAACGATTTATTTGAATTGGCTGAAGCCTTATTTGAAATTTTACCGTTGCGACCCGGAATTAAAAGCAAAGCTGCCCGCGGTTATGCTTTATGGCAAAATATTCATATTAAAATAGCGCTAACGCCGCTTGAACTCATCCCGCTTAAATCAAATTGCAATATTGGGCAAGTTTTTACTTCAGGTTTAAGTTTTGGTTTACAGCAGCTACAAAGTTTTATTGATGCCTATATTTCTACACCTTCGTTGGCTTATTTAGAAAAAATAACAGAAGTATTAGCATTGCTGCGTCATGGATTTTGGTTGTTTGAACAGCATATCCCGGTTGAATTAAAACAAATTAGAGACGAGTTAAGTCATTTCATTAAGTTACTTACCTGGGTCGATAGCGCGTTATATTTTCAAGAGTTAACAACAAAGACGGGTAATTACCGTAAAAAAATTGAAATGAGTGAACAGTTATTCAGTCAACTTAAACTCGAAAAAGCCCTATTTCCTCATGCTGAACAGGTGATTGAGATCATTTATTCAAAGCGATTTAACCAATTACAAATTTCATTATTAAAATTGCTGCTTGATGAAGACAAACTTGAGTCTTCGTCAGCTACAGAGAATAATTCAGAACAATCGGTCTTAGCATTTGCACAAAATTGGCTTGATACGCATTTATCAAATTTAGTGTCAGCTTTATCGAACAGTAAAAATTTAACCACTGAACAATACCTTAGCCATAATACGTTATTGATCCGAAGTTTATTAACCGGAAGTTGGTTTGGTGACTTATTTGATAAAACTGAACGTTTAGAGTTCAGACACCCCTGGTTGGATATAAAACAAGGGATCAGTGAACTGAATACGTTATGGATTTTACAACAGCAATTACAAACGTTGAATGAAGTGCCTAAAAAGTTATTAAATTGGCAAAACAGTAAAGTAGAAAACCTATTAATAGCGTTAGAACATTCCCGCAGTATGGCATTATCTCTGGCGCCTTACTGGCGTGCTTAGTTTATTTAAAGTTATGGCACTGACCATATAGGCTAAATTAGGGTTACAGTTCAACAATGTTTGCTGTTAATTTACATGAGTTCAAACCTATACAGGCTATGGGCTGTATCAACTTAAACATGATAATAAACAAATATGAAGTGTTACCCGGTTTGATTGGTGCCAAAGTTATAGAGTTTAAAGTTGTAGAGTTTAAAGTAGCAGACTTTAAAGTAGCAGAGAGGGTTAGCCAATGGCGTAACCCACATTTATAAAACTCAATTAACAAAGGCTGCTTTAAAGAAACCAACTAAATTAATATTAAACTCTTCCGGTTTAATACAACGATCAATTTGATCTTTATACTTGGCCTTATTAAGGTCAAGTTCTTCAATAGCAATAGACTGATTCAGCCGGGTATTATAAAAAACTCTTACGAAGGGTTGTAATGGTTTATTCTTGTTGAGCCTGCTGATAATTCCTAATTTTCCACTGGTTAATTTGACTAAAGTTCCAACCGGGTAAACCCCTAAACATTGAATAAACGTTTCAACCAGCGCTTGATCGTATGAAGAAGGCGATTCAGCAACTAAAGTCTTAAATGCGTTAATTGGGTGCAGGCTGGCTCTAAAAATACGCTCGGTGGTCATTGCGTCATAGCTATCAACGATAGCCATCATTTTGCCATACTTTGAAATTGCAGTATCAGTAAGCTTTTTTGGATAGCCAGAGCCGTCAACACGTTCGTGATGTTCAGCCACCATTTTTATGGCAATGTGAGAGACTTGTGGTGTATCTTCTAAAATTTTCAAACCCAGAGCGACATGAGATTTAATAATATTGCTTTCTTTATTGTTGAGTTTTCCTTTTTTATTTAAAATATCATCAGGAATGAAAACTTTACCTATATCGTGTATAAATGCACCAAGCGCCAGCTCTTGAATTATGTTGTATTTTAATCCCAGATGTTTTGCGAAGATGGTCATTAAAATAGAACAGTTAAGTGAGTGCTCTATCAGATAAGTGCCTTTGTTTCTTAATCTTGACATGCACGATAATGCGTCTTGATTACGAAAAATTGAATCAACCATTGCGTCTGTAATTGTTTGTACTTCATCAATGTTAATAGATTTTCCTGCTTTGAGGGAAGATACTACTTCTTGTTGTAAAGCTTTTGCATTGTTATAAAGTTTATTGGCTTTATTCATTTCCCGATCTAAAGATACCGGAGCTTTTTCTTTTGTTACTTTATTAACAGGGCTTTCTGCTGGAGAAGTGAATGAAGGGGAAGATTGAACTTTCGGTTGACTGCTTCCTGTTTTGTTTGTCTTTTTAACTCTGGAAGGATCAACAATAACTCGCTTGATGCCTTTTTGTATCAGGCGATCAATGTTTGTCTGACTTAAAATATAACCTTCAGATTTTATATTTACTTTTTTATTTTGAAATGAAATTGAGGTGACGTACATGCCAGGCTTTAGCTGATCAATAGTAATATTTTGATATGTAGAATCGAGGCCTACAGGATTTTTTGCTTTAATAACAGGGGTGTTTTGTTTAACTGCGCTGTCCATATCCATCTCAATTTAATTCATTGCGGCGTGATCCTATCATAAGATTAGACAGTGTACTTGCTAATTTAATTTTTGGTAACTTTATTTAAGTAACCTCAGTAAGGAACATTCAGGGGTTATACCCATTTAAGGCGCACATAAATGTGCGCTCTTTGCACACGTGAATTTGACTAAGAGACAGCCCCTAGGCTGTCGAAAACTCGTGCTTTTGGGGATATTCAATTTACCAGTTTTTGACTTTACAAAGTATGATGTTTACTATTTATTGGATTTACGTAATTGTGCTGAAATTTAATATTTAGTGGCAAAATGCTATTTTCATTAATATCTTGTTACATCTAACGGGATAAATAGCATATTATTCCGTCAATTTAGGATCTAAATGTAACAACAATCAAAATTCCAACAATATTAAAAAAGCCAAAAATATAAACGGTAAATTGGTTGAAAATGGTCATATTTCGACAGCCTAGACAGCCCCGCAGTTCGTTGATTTATCCACGCATCACTTTAAATGGATGCTGAGTAGTTACCTTCATTTAACTGAACTACATACCGTCTAAAGACGGTAGGTTCTTTAAGGACTGAAAGTCCTCCCGCACTAGCTACCTTTATTCCACATCAAAATTATCATTATCTTTACGTTCAAAGTGATGTGCTAAATACTCACTGATCATTTTTTCAGTTAACTCACCTGCTGTTACACAAAAATATCCCCTTGCCCAAAAATGTTGTCCCCAATAACGTTTTTTAATTTGAGGGAATTCTTGGAATATTTTAGAGGAACTTCTACCTTTAATCCGTTTCATTATCTGTGATACCGACCAATTTGGCGGTGCTGAGACTAACAAGTGCACATGATCTTTACTTACAACGCCTTTTAATATTTCTATTTCAAGGTGTTCACAAGTTTGTCTTACTAAATCCCGCACTCGCAAACCTACGTCACCAGTTAATACTTTGTAACGATATTTCGTTGCCCACACAAAGTGGTATTGAATATTATATTTGGTATGTGAACCATGACGATATTTCATTCAACCATTCTAAAGGCAACTGCTAGCTAAAGCTACCCACACACTCTGAGGTGTTCAACAACCTTTTCTTACTGATTTAAGCCATTTTATTATTGCGTTTTTTTAAAGCAAATAAATATGTGGCTTCATCATAGGTTGTATGGTTTTTCCAACAACGATACATGATTCTGATCCATTTAAAGGCCAACGCTCTTATTGTGGCTTGATGGGATTTTCCTTTTTTACGATTTTGCTCATAGAAAGTTTTTGCCCAAAATGAAAGCCGGATCGATTGATTAGCGAATTCCACAAATGATTGACGTAAAAATTTGGAGCATTTGAAACGCCAGTGTACACATGCCTTTTTTCCGCTGCGTACGAGCACTGGTGCAATGCCTGAGTATTTTTGGACCTCTTCGGCATTCGAGAACGCACTTCTGTCAGTACCAAATGCAGCTAATAAGCGCGGGGCAAGATGTTCACCCGCACCGGGAAATGATGCAAAAATATCATGGTCTTCATGTTGTTCAAAAATGGACGTTATTTCAGAATCGTAAGATTTAATCGTTTTCAGTAGCGATTTTAACAAACTAATTTGACCCAGTACAAAGCGTTGTTGTGGGTTGATTACAGCTTCATCATTAGTTAATGGTATAGCTTTATGAATCAGCTCAACACGTTGATTTATCAATTCAATTCGTCCAGAGCGGTGTGATTTAAAGAACGATGAAAGCTTTTCTTGCTTCGCGTCTTTTAATTTTGAAAGATTTGGCCAGCGTTCAACAAAATCACAAAAAAGGATTGTATCCAGATCAGTAAAAACATCTAACATTAAGGGGTAATAGTTTTTTAAAGCAGCAGTGAGCCGACTAACAATCTTTACTTTTTCATCGACAAAAGATTTCCGATGGTAAGTTAATTGATCAAGCATACGAGTATTTTGTTGATCAAGCTTAACTTCTTGTAAATCCGAAAAATGTTTAGTCAAATAATCCAGCTGCAAAAAAGCGTCAGTTGGATCATCTTTGGCACCACTTTGGGTAAATATTTTTCGATAATTAGCCAATGCTTGAGGGACAACAAAAAAAAGAGCAATAAAATCATATTGTAACAAACATGAGACTATTGGTCCTGATTTAAGTTCTAAGCAAATAGCGACAGGCTGATGATTAAATCTATCTTTTAATTCTGATGCCCATTTATCTATTGACTCAGGTGTATGTTTAAACACACCGTGTTCGATTTTTTGATTGAGTTCATCCCTTAAGCAGTAGTCGTGTTTTACATCGGCCCAGTCTAATCCTATGCGTGCTGCAAAGTATTTTTCGCTCATAGTCACTCACCACTCTAGTTTAATTGTGTTATGTTTAATTCTGGTATGCGATCTTACTTCTGCGAAAAGATTATAGGCGAGTCGGTGTCACGACAACCTCTGAGTATTCGTTAACGAAGTAAGAGCACCTTAATGTTCGAAAGTATGGGAAGAAGCTTCACAAGCTACTAAAGAGTATTCGTAACGTTAAGGCGCATACCACCTACATTTCTATTATTTCATAATTAAAAACAAAGAGTAAAATAGATGGTATGAAGGACTATAATCTAAAGATGGGGGTTTTAACCTTGCGCCCGGACTAATAAAAGCTGAGCTTATTGATGGGTTACGCCTGCGGATAACCCATCTTACTATAAAATAAAACTAATTTTTTACCCTGATATTTTACCTGAAATTTTAGCCCAGGTATCTCGCAATCCTACGGTACGGTTAAAAACTAATTTACCGTTTTCAGCCTCTGTACTATCAATACGGTTGTCTAAACAGAAGTAGCCTAAACGTTCAAATTGATAAGCAGTCTCTGGCTTAGCATCGGCCAGAGAAGGCTCTACTTTGGCATTGTTAATAACCACAAGCGAATCAGGATTAATTACTGCATGGAAATCACTTTCTGCAGCTGGGTTTGACACAGTAAATAAACGGTCATATAAACGAATTTCTGCATCAAGTGATTCATTAACACTAACCCAATGAATAACGCCTTTAGATTTTGTACCATCCGTAGGATTTTTACCCAAAGTTTCTGCATTATAATTACAATATACGGTAGTAACATTGCCGTCAGCGTCTTTATCACAACGAGTTGCAGTAACTACATAAGCACCACGTAAACGTACCGCTTTGTCGATAACCAAACGTTTATATTTTTTATTCGCTTCTTCACGAAAATCTTCTGCTTCAATATAAAGTTCGCGGCTAAAGGGTACAATACGTGTACCTTTAGACTCATCACTTGGATGATTTTTTACCGTTAATTGCTCTACATCAGATCCCGGATAATTCTCAATCACCAATTTAATAGGATCAAGTACAGCCATTGCCCGCGGAGCATTATCATTTAAATCTTCACGTATACAAGCTTCCAACACGCCCATTTCAACGATGTTGTCCATTTTAGTTACACCGATACGTTTAGAAAACTCACGTATAGACCCCGGAGTATAACCACGACGACGTAATGCTGAAATTGTTGGCATACGGGGATCATCCCAACCATTGACTAATTTTTCTTCAACTAAAGTCAGTAAATTCCTTTTACTCAGTATTGTATATTCAAGATTCAAACGGGAAAATTCATATTGATGTGGTTTAGTCTCAATAGAAACGTTGACAATAACCCAATCATATAAACGACGGTTATCTTGAAACTCAAGCGTACAAAGTGAATGAGTTATACCTTCAAGCGCATCAGACAAACAATGCGTAAAATCATACATCGGGTAGATGCACCATTTATTACCCGTTTGATGATGCTCAGCAAATCTGATGCGATAAATAATCGGATCACGCATACACATAAAGCTTGAGCTCATATCTATTTTTGCACGTAACGAACATTCTCCTTCTTTGTACTCACCATTTTTCATTTTAATAAAATGGTTAAGATTTTCTTCAACAGAAGTATCACGGTAAGGACTATTTTTACCCAGTTGCTTTAACGTACCCCGATATTCCCGGGTTTCTTCTGCATTTAAGAAGCACACATAAGCCAGGCCTTTTTCAATAAGCTCTACAGCAAAACCGTGTAGCTGTTCAAAATAGTCAGAAGAATACCGAGCATCTCCTGCCCATTCAAAACCTAACCATTTAACATCAGCTTGAATTGAGTTAACGTAGTCGATATCTTCTTTTTCAGGATTGGTATCGTCGAAACGTAAGTTACACAAACCATTGTAATCTTGCGCCAAGATAAAATTTAAACAAAGAGACTTTGCATGACCAATATGTAAATAACCATTGGGCTCGGGTGGAAAGCGCGTTTGCACGCTGTTATGTTTACCACTGGCTAAATCAGCATCGATAATTTGACGAATAAAATTAGTTGGACGGTTTTCTGCTTCCGACATCCA
>JABSOJ010000099.1 GCA_013216005.1 Alteromonadaceae bacterium
AAAGATCTTCAAACTTTAAAAGCAGCTACACCCCATACGTAATAAGACATGTAGACTTTCCGTTCAGGCACTATTTAATAACTTTGCCTTAGCTAAAGTGTTTAGAGCGCGGTTTCTGGCAGGTATTCGAAAAGTCGGATTAGCTACTCCAAAAAAAATACCACCAAAATGGCGAGTCGATTGTCGTGCTATGGGAAAGGGACTACCTGCTTTAACTTATCTAGCCCGATACCTGTATCGTGGTGTTATTGATGAGAAAAATATATTGCATGATGATGGTACATCGGTGACGTATCGTTATAAAGATAGCCAAACAGATAAAATGAAAACCCGTACAGTTAAGGGGGCTGATTTTATTTGGCTGTTGTTACAGCATGTATTACCTAAAGGTTTTAGACGCGTCAGAGATTATTGTTTTCTCCATGGTAATGCAAAATACTTATTAAAGGTGATTCAATCAGCACTAGGTGTTATCTCAATACCGTGGAAATTGGTGACACGGGCTAGTTTTAAGTGCCCTTGCTGCTCCCACCCCATGATCATAGTGGGCTTTATTTTACCTAAAAAAGGTTATGGTTAGTCGCAGGATAAAACTAAAACCCTGAAATTCACAAAATATGGAGGGTATTATAACACCATGAATTAATAGATTTATTTTTATCGTCAATACTGGCGAGGATAACTATCACCTACTAAAAGGTGTCAAAAAAAAACAAGGTGAAAAACCTTGTTATCACATCTGATAAAAATTGATATATCTTCTATATAGAGTTGTCACATTCTAGACCGGGTTTGTTCAACAACTGGATAGGTCGCGGCTTCGCGCGACTTATCCTTGTCTGTTATATTATAGTTACTATTTGTAACTAAATGGAGGAACAAATGTAATATCAAAGGTAATATCACTCAACTTATTGATTGTTTGTAAGATATAATTTGGGTGTTAGATTAAAATTAGAAATTATAAAAAATTAATAAAGTTGACTTTTTAACGTTTTCCATGATGGTTCGGAAAGTAGTAATTCATTGTTTTCTTTGGTTATTATTTTATTTGTGTTTTCTTTAGTTAATTGTTTTGCAAAGTCGTTGCTTGCTTTATCTATGAACATAGTATCTAAAAGGTAGTTTCCAAATTCTTTACGGTAATGTGCCGGCTCCCAAAACCAAGCCATTGTTTCATTAACTTTTGTTATTGGCGCGTGTTCGCGAGTAAATCTGTTGGTAGAGCTAAAATCCCATAATGTTGTTTCATTTTTTATCATTGCTAAATATTCAACCAATGTCATTTTCCAATGATTAAATTTATTCCAGTAACCATTATCCTTTAAAGTGTGCAAATAACTAACGTGGTAAGGGTTAATAAATATCGTTAATTCAATATTCTTTTCATTACTAGCTTTTATTAAGTGTCCTAACTGTTCAAATTTAGGCGAAAATGGAAAGTTGTTATCTGTGACTATAATCCATATGTCTTGCTTGGTCCTGTCATTTAACCAAGTAAGTTTTTGCTTAAAAAGTGCATTCACCCCTTCATTTTTTATGATGTCTTTATATGAATCTGCTGTATTGAAACCTAATTGGTTAATTGTACTTATATTTGGTTTTTGATTGAAAATAGTTTTTAAACTTGCTGAGAGAGCGTCAAGAGAAAAAATAAGGCTCTGTTTTTCTTTTAAACTATTTAGGGAGTAATCAATAGGTGAATTACTTTTTGATAAAAGGCGATCATGATAAGGTTGATGAGTTTTATTAGAATTTAATTGTTCATTCAATTCATTTGGGTCAATTAAGAAGTCTAGAAAGTCGATGCCCAATATGATTTTTTCTAATGATGGTACGTTTTCGATTACATCAAGCGCATAATCAATTTGCATACTTAACCTAGCGCCAGGCATGCCCTGGTTATAAACGCGCTTTCCTTCAAAAATATCATGTTTTGGATCTAAGCCCATTTCAACTCTGGAATTTCCTACAATTAAAACGTGTGGTTGAATATCATTCACTCTGTAAGCTTTAGTAATTCTGGAGCGTGTTTCAGCCTCTGGTTTAATTATATTTATCCCTTTAATTTGTGGAGACCAATACATGCCAAAGGGATCTATAAACCAATTAAAGCCACCTATGAGGATGAGAGTAATAAATAAACTAGTGAGCAATGTACTTAGATAACGCATAAAATTTCTCTAAAATTGGAAATATAAAAATTCGATGACTTGTGAAAGGGTCAAAAGACCCAAAGCTAAACTGATACCAGAGGCTATTGCCCAGAGTTTTGATTCTGACCATTTGATTGAACTAAGGGTTGCATAAAACGGCCAAAAACTGTTTTTTGTGGCAATGTTTATTTTATTTAAAGAGCCGTTAACCTTGTAAAAAATGTCCTGAATATTAGGGAGTAATACTGTGATTAATAATAAAAATATATTCCATAACCAAGTATTTACAAATACAGCACCGCCGTTTGATGGTGTGACCCCTAAAGTCTGTAGTGCTACTCCAATGGAGCCAATTCTAGCTAAAATTGCATTTGGAATACTGACGCCGTTAAAACCCAACATACCATTTAATATATTTAATGCACCATCTAATGTTGTTGCCCTAAAAAATACCCAGCCAATCAACACGGCTATAAATGTTATTAACCAAGCGATGAAGTTATAGGTTTTTGTTTGATAAATAGTTGATTTGGTATGTTTGATTGTTGCTTGCCAGCTATGATTTATGATTAAGTACATTCCATGTAATCCACCCCATATAACGAAATTCCAACCAGCACCATGCCATAAACCACCAAGCAACATGGTTGCGCCGAGGTTAAAATATCGTCTCGCCTTGCCTTTGCGGTTTCCCCCTAAAGCAATGTAGATATAATCTCTCAAGAACTGAGAAAGTGTCATATGCCAACGTCGCCAAAATTCAGAAATGTTTGCTGCTTTATATGGTGAGTAGAAGTTTAAGGGAAGTATTATACCGAACATTCTCGCTAAACCTATCGCCATATCTGAGTAGCCTGAAAAGTCGAAATATAATTGGAATGTATAGGCTAAGGAACCTCCCCAGGCAGAGAAAAAGTCTATAGCTATTCCACTATCTGCTGCAGCAAAAACCGGAGAGGCATAAACAGCAATACCATCAGCCAATACTGTCTTTTTGAATAAACCTATTGCAAAAATGCTGAGTCCGATTTTTATGTGGTTCAAATTTAAAGTATAACTTTCTTTCGATGAAAACTGCGGCAACATTTCTTTATGATGAACAATTGGGCCAGCAATAAGCTGGGGGAAGAAAGAGACAAATAATGTGTAATGAGTGAAGCTGTATTCTCGTGTTATTCCTTTATAAGAATCAACTAAATAAGCTATTTGTTGAAAGGTGAAAAATGATATAGCCAAAGGTAAAATAATATTACCTATATCCCAATCTACGGCTAATATTGTGTTTAGGTTGAACATGATAAAGCCAGCATATTTATAATATGCAATGAGAGTCAAGTTCGCACTGACACCGAAAATTAATAATTTCTTATCAGCATTTTTTCCTAATCTTCGTCCTATTTGATAGTTAAAAATTATAGAAGCAATAAGTAACAGTAAATATTTGGGATCCCACCAGCCATAAAAAAATAAAGAAGATATAATCAGGGTTATGATGGCAGCTTCGTTTCCCCAGCGGCGCGCAGCATAAAAAAATAATGCCATACATATGGGTAAAAACAAGAATATAAATTCAATCGAATTAAATAACACTATTATCTTCCGTGTAAATTATTTACAATTTTTTTATATAATAATTGTTAAACTTGTATTTGTCTTGAAATTTATTAACAAATTCAAATTTAAGTTATTTTAAATACGCTGATAATTTAAGATTAATGAAAGTATGTATCATCAATAATGGTAATAAAAAACGAGTGAACATTCATTATAAAAAAATGTTTTTTGAAGAGTTTTTAAATGCTTATCAAAAAGACTTTAATTCGGCTGCATTATTTGAGCTGACACTTTCCTGGTTACAGGAAACAAAGCAATTTATGCTGGCAGATGAAGCGAAGGTTATTTGCCATTGTTTATTTGAAGGCAATGCATTAGTTGTCGCATGGCCGCTGGTTCATTTTTCTGGTGCCTTGGGGAAATCAGGAGAAATCCATTCTTTAGTAAGTTTTTACTCTACGGTTACAGAGCCTTTGTATTTTGATGGTAAATTTGGGTCAAATTCATTTAAAACGTTGTGCAATTATATTTATGCCGAAAATATCTGGCATAAAATGCTTCTTGGTCCTCTAAATCAGAGCCCTTTAAATTTGAGTCCTTTAAATAAGGGTCCTGTAAATATTAGCCCTTTAAATGAAAAAAATTGCTCACAGTCACGACTTTCACCTTACAATGTTATTCAAGACGTTTTTCCATTTCAGCGGGTATTTTCCAGGGCAGAAAATTGGTATCAAGACGAAATAACTAGCTTTGAACAATATTACAACCAAAGACCAAGCCAATTAAAAAATACAGCAAGAAGGAAAGAAAAAAAGTTACGTGGGCAACATCATATTGACGTTAAAATAATTACTGAACTCGCAAGTTTTAAGCAATATTTTTCAGCATATCAAACGATTTACCAACAAAGTTGGAAAGGCGAAGAATCAAGTTTTGCTTTTATAGAGAATATTTGTCAGCAGGCGATTGAACAAAATAAACTCAGAATGGGTATATTATTGGTTGATGGTGTTGCAGCTGCGGCACAAATTTGGTTTTTAGAAAATAAAACTGCCTCTATTTTTAAGTTGGCGTATGATCCAACTTATCAAAGCTTTTCGGTAGGTACGATACTGTCAATGGCCTTATCAAAATTTGTTATTGAAGATGATCAAGTAACAAAAATTGAATTTGGTATGGGTAATGAGTCATATAAAAAAGACTGGATGAATAAAAACACCCAAAGAGTAACGGTTGAAGTTTTTAACTCCAGAACAATGCGTGGTATTGTAGGCGCATTTAAATATATAATCTTGGCAAAGTTAAAACGTTTGCTTTGGAAGTAAGTATTAGCACTAAGGGAGTAAAATGAGTAAAGAGCAACAGGTTATAAATCAATTGAAACCGATATTGTCTGCCATAATGCCGAGTTATTCTCAGGATTTCTGGAAAGGAGAAACTAAGCTGTTCGGAGCATTATCTGAATTTGACTCTATGGCTATTGTTAATTTAATTGGAGAAATAGAAGATGATTTCGGTATCGATCTTGACGATGATGATATATCTGCTGAAAATTTTGCCACACTCAATGCAATAGCCTCATTAATCGTGCAAAGCTAATATTGTGATTAACGTTAAAGTTGAGTTCTATTCTGGAAACAAAGATAAGCTTTTTCGGGTTATTCGTACTCCGGCAGGTGTCGTTGGGCGGATTATTTATGTTCAGCCTTTTTTCGAACAAGCCAATACCAATCGACATGTTTTTACCCGTTCAGCCATAAATTTGTATAAACATGGTTTTGAATCGATTATTTATGATCATTTTGCGACAGGGGATAGTTTTGGTAGATCTGAGAATGCTCACTTTACTGATTGGAGAGCAGACCTGCTTAAACAAATACAGGCGCTTAAAGAGATAAGTGAATCTCCAATTATTCTTATTGCTTTTGAAAGCGGTGCTTTATTGTTAAATGATGAAATATTAAACCTCGTTGATACCGTTCAACTTTGGCAGGCTCAGTTAAACGGGAAACAGTTAGTCAAGCAGTTAAAACGAATTGCGCTTCTGGAAGGCGAAAAAAAACAATCTTCCAATGAAAATCTTGTCGAAATATTCGGTTATTTAATGAGTAAGAAACTCCTTGATGATATTTCCACGACAGTTTTTGTTGCGTCTGAACATAATCAAGCTAAATTATACGCTTATGAACTGGTTTGCGCTCCAATGCTCTTTCTTTCTGAAAAACGTCAACAACAGCTTGATGAAACGATATTAAATACTCGGGTGAAAATTATCGAAGATGACAAATATTGGCAGGCGAGTGAACTTGTTATTCCTGAAAAATTATTGCTTGATACTGCTGAGGATTTAGTTGAGATTTATGTCCATGATTGAAATCCCAGTTGTTTTTAACTCAAGAGGAAAACAACTAATTGGTGTATGCCACCAGGCAAAAAACACAGGTGATAAAAATGTCACTGATAAAGGTGTTGTTATTGTTGTAGGCGGGCCACAAACTAAGTTTGGTAGTCATCGACAGTTTGTTACATTAGCTCGTTTTTTAGCTGAACAAGGAATTCATGTTTTTCGGTTCGATTATAGTGGAGCTGGTGATAGTGAAGGCGAAGTAAGTGCTTTTGAAGATATTCAACCAGATATTGATGCAGCCATTAATGCCTTTATTGAAATTCAAAAGGATGTTGAACAAATAACATTATGGGGTTTATGTGACGCAGCATCTGCTATTGCGATGTTTTTAGCACAAGACTCGGAATCATTAAACACGGAATCATTAACCACACATTCATTAGTAAATAATGTAGTGTTATTAAATCCATGGGTTAGACAACCTGCAACAGAGGCAAAAACATACTTGCGCTATTATTATTTGCAGCGTTTATGTGATATCTCTTTTTGGAAAAAACTGTTTTCAGGCAAACTTAGTTTTACCAAATCATTTAACGATATTAATCAGTTAACAGAGCAGGCAAAAGCTAGTGTTCAGTCAAGTTATGTTGATGTGATGTTCTGTGGACTTAAAAATTTCAACGGTAATATTCAAATTATCATTAGTGGCAATGATATTACTGGCGGAGAATTTCGTTTACTTTGTTCGAGTGCACAAAATTGGAAAACATTAACTTTTACTCAAGTGGATGTGATTAAAGAGGCGAATCATACTTTCGCCAGACAAAACTGGAAAAAGCAAGTTGAGAAATTAACGTTGCAGTCGGTTGTTGCTAGTTAGTGTCCACTCAAAGTTCGTTCGTAGCGAGGATGAACACTAGTTAATTTTTTCAGAACAGTTACAATGTGAACGAATTTAATATTTTCTCTTGATGATAACATCACTGAGTAATTTAAAACTCGGGTTTAGGCATTGAAACAACAGAACTCTTATATTGTTTTTTAAAAGGTCACGGAATACATTATGGAAAAAATTATGAATACCAAGATTGCTGTTATTGGCCTTGGTTATGTAGGTTTACCGTTAGCGGTTGAGTTTGGAAAAAAATTTCAGACAGTTGGTTTTGATATAAATGAAACAAGAGTTGCAGAGATCAATGCTGGTTTTGACCGCACACAAGAAGTAAATGGTGAAGAGCTGAAAGAAGCAAAATGTTTAACATGCTCTAGTATTTCAGACGATATTAAAGCGTGCGATTTTTATATCGTTACAGTGCCAACACCTATTGATCAACATTGTCAGCCTGATTTGACTCCTTTAAGAAAAGCATCAGCGTTATTAGGTGGAGTTATTTCTAAAGGTTCAACTGTTATTTATGAATCAACTGTTTATCCGGGCGCAACGGAAGAAGTCTGCGTTCCGATCCTTGAACAAGTTTCTGGGCTTAAATTTAATCAGGATTTTTATGTGGGTTATTCTCCTGAGCGTATTAACCCCGGTGATAAAACCCACCGTTTGCCAACCATATTGAAAGTTACTTCAGGTTCAACACCGGAAGTAGCTGAAAAAGTAGATGCACTTTATCGTTCAATTATCACTGCCGGTACTTATAAAGCTGCATCAATTAAAGTAGCAGAGGCCGCCAAGGTTATTGAAAATACGCAAAGAGATGTAAATATTGCATTGATTAATGAGCTTTCTATTATCTTTAACCGCTTAAATATTGATACGCTTGAGGTATTAGAAGCCGCTGGTACCAAATGGAACTTTTTACCGTTTCGTCCGGGTCTTGTTGGTGGTCATTGTATTGGCGTTGATCCTTATTACCTTACTCATAAGGCACAATCTGTCGGGTATCATCCTGAAATGATTTTAGCGGGTCGTCGTTTAAATGATGGCATGGGACAATATGTTGTCTCACAGTTAGTGAAGGGCATGTTACAAAAACGAATTCAAGTAGACCAAGCCAATGTGTTGGTAATGGGACTGACCTTTAAAGAAAACTGTCCTGATTTACGAAATACTAAAGTCATTGATATAGTTCATGAGCTTCAAGAATACAATGTCAATGTGGATATTGTAGATCCGTTATGCTCAAATGAAGAGGCTATTCAGGAGTATGGTGTTTCGCTTACTTCTGCACCTAAAAACAATCATTATGACGCTGTTATTTTAGCGGTTGCTCATGACCAATTTAAAATACTTGGCATTGAAGCAATTAAAGCATTTGGTAAAGAAAATCATGTGCTTTATGATTTAAAGTGTATGTTAGACAAAAACAGTGTTGATATGCGTTTATAGTTAAATGCCAGCTTAATATTAGTTCAATACTAGTTTAGTAAAGGAAAATTCCATGAAAAAATTTGAACAAGTTAAATCGGATTTGGTGAATTCACCTAAAATATGGTTAGTTACGGGGGTAGCTGGCTTTATTGGTTCTAATTTACTTGAAATGTTATTAAAACTAAATCAGACGGTTGTTGGTTTGGATAACTTTGCCACAGGCTACCAGAAAAATCTGGATGAAGTTAAAGGTTTGGTGACGGCTCAACAATGGGCCGGTTTTAGATTTATTGAGGGTGACATCCGTGATTTTGATACTTGTCTTGGTGCAAGTGACTCGGTTGATTATATCTTACATCAAGCTGCCTTAGGCTCTGTACCCAGATCGATAGCCGATCCTATCACCACTAACTCGGCTAATATAAGTGGCCATTTAAATATGCTTGAAGCAGCTAAACAAAACCAGGTAACAAGTTTTGTTTATGCGGCAAGCAGCTCTACTTATGGTGATCATCCAGCATTACCTAAAGTTGAAGAAAGTATCGGAAATCCACTATCTCCTTATGCTGTAACCAAATATGTTAATGAGCTTTATGCTGATGTCTATGCAAGAACTTATGGTTTTAAATGTACAGGCTTGAGATATTTCAATGTTTTTGGTAAAAGGCAAGATCCTGATGGCGCTTATGCTGCGGTAATACCTAAGTGGACTGCGTCGATGATTAAAGGCGAAACGGTTTTTATCAATGGTGACGGTGAAACAAGTCGTGACTTCAGTTATATCGACAATGCAGTGCAAATGAACTTACTTGCAGCGACAAGCTCAGATGACGCTAAAGCGGAAGTCTATAATATGGCTGTTGGAGATAGAACGACATTAAATGACTTGTTTAATTCTATTAAATCGGCATTAATTACCAATGGTGTTTCTGTTGAACTGGAGCCGGAATATAGAGATTTTAGAGCGGGTGATGTTCGTCATTCTCAAGCTGATATCTCTAAAGGTAAGAGTAAATTAGGTTATGATCCTGAGTTTCCTATTCAGGAAGGTATTTTGGCTGCGATGCCTTGGTATTTAAAAAATGTTCAATAGTGTGATTTGCTCGCTGGGTTAATTACAAGGTTAATTGTAAGGTTAATCATAAATTCAACTATTCAAGTGATTTTAAAATACAAGTGTTGTTATTTTTGAATCACCGATACAAAAATAATATTTTAAGGAATTAAAATGAAAGTAGGGATCATCGTTGGTACGCGACCTGAAATTATTAAAATGGCACCTGTAATTCGTGAATGTCAAAAGCGCGAGATCCCTTTTTTTATTATTCATTCTAATCAGCATTACTCTGAAGAAATGGATAGTATTTTTTTTAAAGAATTAGAATTACCGGCACCCGATTATAATCTTGGTGTTGGTTCTGGTTTACATAGTAATCAGACGGGTAATATATTAATTAAAATGGAACCCATTTTAATTGATGAAAAACCTGATGTAGTTTTGGTGCAAGGTGATACGAATACCGTACTTGCCGGTGCTTTAGCTGCAAGTAAACTTGATATAAAAGTAGGCCATATTGAAGCTGGTTTGCGTAGTTATGATCGTACGATGCCTGAAGAAACTAATCGGATAATGACAGATCATATCAGTGAATATTTATTTGCAGTTGGTCCTAATCAACAAGCTATTTTAGCAAAAGAAGGTATTGCTGATAAACATATCTACACGGTTGGAAATACGGTATCTGACTCTTTATTTCAACATCTGGAAATATCAGCAGAAAAAAGTAAAATTTTACAAGAACTGAATGTAGAAGCTGGTAAGTATTTTCTGGTTACTGCGCATCGTGCAGGTAATGTTGATATTAAGGCTAATCTGCTTGAGCTGTTAGATCTTTTTGATCAGTTACACAATAAATATAGTCAATCGGGTGTATGCCAGCAAATCGTCTGGCCAATCCATCCTAGAACTCAGGCAAAAATTAAAGAATTCCAAATTGAAATTCCATCTTATCTTAAGTTATTACCTCCTATTGGGTATCTGGATTTTATCCAGTTGCAAAAGGAAGCATTGTTAATTTTAACGGATTCTGGCGGTATTCAAGAAGAAGCCTGTTTGTTGGGTGTTCCTTGCATAACTTTACGGGAAAATACAGAAAGGCCTGAATCTATTGAAGTTGGCGCGAATGTATTGGTAGGACGTAATGCTGAAAAAGCTTTAGCTGCGGCTGATAAATGGTTGTCTACGGCGAATTCAGCAGCAGGTTTTAACTGGGATAACCCATTTGGTGACGGTAATGTTGCTCAAATTATTCTTGATATTCTTGTCGCCGACAATACTGAATTTGTTGAAAAAGCCATTGTAGCTAAAAATGAAACCATAGCGGTTGTTGGTATGGGTTATATGGGCTTGCCAATCGCTAGTTTATTAGCTCAAGCAGGTTATTCCGTTACTGGTGTTGACATAAGCAAAGACAAAGTTGATTCAATTAATCGTGGTGAGTGTCCTTTTGATGAAGACGGTATGCCTGAATTAGTGACAAAAGTGGTTAGTCAGGGATTTTTGAAAGCATCGACCAGTATTCCATCAAGTGAAACTTATTTAGTTGCTGTACCTACACCACATAAAGATAAACGTTGTGATCGTTCCTATGTTTTTGCTGCGGTTGACGCTATCGCTGATGTGGCTAAGAATGGTCAGACATTGATCATTGAATCAACCATTTCACCTCAGACAAGTTTAGCAGTAGTAGAACGCCTGAAAGAAAGAGGGCTTGAAATTGATGTGGTTCATTGTCCTGAACGAGCAATACCCGGACAGACATTGCATGAACTTGTGCATAATGATCGAATAATTGGTGCTTCAAGTAAGGTAGCCCAGGAAAAGGTTAAGACAATTTACCAGCAATTTGTCGATGGTGAAGTGTTCTTAACAGATTTAACCACGGCAGAATGTGTAAAATTAGTTGAAAATACTTCTCGTGACGTAGGTATCGCTTTCGCGAATGAGCTCGCTCAAGTTTGTGAAGAATTACAGGTTGATGTAAATGAAGTGATTAAATTGGCCAACAGGCATCCAAGAGTGAATGTGTTGAATCCTGGACCTGGAGTTGGCGGCCATTGTATTCCAATTGACCCGTGGTTTTTAGTTGAAAATACCACTGCTGGTGAATTCATTCGGTTAGCCAGGAAGGTGAATGATGAAAGACCTCTTATTATTGCACAGCAAGTTATTGAAAAAGTGAAATCAGGCAAAAATATTGCAATTTTAGGCGTAGCCTATAAGCCTAATGTTGATGATTGTCGAGAAACTCCCGCTGAGCCCATTTTACACCATTTAGCATCTAAAGGTTATGCTGTTAAGTACCATGATCCTCATGTAGTTCAATGGGAATGTGAAAGAGAAGAAAAGTTAGCATCAATAATTTCTTGGGCTGATGTAACTGTTATTGTAACTGGTCATAATTGCTATAAAGACTTACAGGGAAATGATTCGATTTTGGATGCTAGTGGTATCTTAGGTCATTAACTCATCTGTTATTTCTAAGAGGCCAGCTTAAATTATATTTGCTGGCCTCACTTTTCTTTACGGTAGCTTTTCGGGAGATAACAACAACATATCTTCAATCCTCGTCCTTTAATATTCCTACAATGAAGGGATATTCCTAAAAAGTGTCACTCAAATTGTGTTTAGCTAAATAATAGACGTTGGTATTTGTAACGTTATTATGCCTTTGATATTACGCAGGGACGTATTTTCGAAAATATCGAGTGTGATCTTACTTAATCTCTTTGATAAATCTGACATTCCGCACCTAATAAAATATATATGTTTTTTATACGATTTTAGTGTAAAAAGTATACGATGCGTA
>JABSOJ010000100.1 GCA_013216005.1 Alteromonadaceae bacterium
TGAGCCGTGTGCTGGGAAACTCGCATGCACGGTTCTTAGGAGAGTGAGCAGCAGCAATGCTGCTTACTTATCCGACTCTAATCTGAATTGACTCCACACCATAAATGGTTAATGTCAGCTGTGTGGTAAAAGCGACGAAAGTTATAATTCACTTTCGCTCCTGAACAAGATAGAAAATTAATCTGGTATTTATGTATGGCAAGAATAGAAAAAGGGGTCAAGTCGCATTTTTAAAGTATTGGCCTAAATAAAAAACAGGGAGCAAGTCGCTGACCGCAAGATTGTCGATATTATTCAAAATATCTTTAAAAATGCGACTTGACCCCTTTTCTTTTTCTGTTCCAAATCTAAACGCTTTTAGCGGTGGGTGTCCGGTTAATTATTTTGACAGATTAAGACCTAAAGAATTAACTAAATAGCATCCACAATATCGACATTTAATTTATGCTGGTCTAAGTCAGTAAATTTCACACATTTATCACCTAGTACACCTTCAATCAAATGTGTGTTTTTAGAAGTAAATGCTTTGTGAGTTTCTCCATTTGAGCACTTTATAGTAATAAATTTTTGCCCTAAAATATTTTTATGTACTGTCAAATACATAACCACACTCCCTGATGAAAAATTTGTTTTATACGAAATAAGAAAGAAGAATGCTAGCAATATACACATAAGAATAAATATTGCATCAACACTCCAGTTACCTCCAATTTCGTATCGAACTTTCGCCATAAGAAAAACAATACTCATCGCTACAATTAACTTCATAAAATTAGCCAGTGGGCTAGTTTCTAAGCTTAATTTTTGATTAACCATTTAACTAACCTTCTTTTTATGCGGTAAAAGTACTACTGTTATTTATCATCTGTTTCAATGAGTTTGTTAATTATTTCTGCACCAACATCTTTAGTGGGAGTAGCCACTGTATTCATAGTTGCAGGTATTGCAGCTTGAGCCGTTTTCCCCATATTTCCTGCTTTCGCCAATGTTGACCATGGACCAGTCGCTGCACCTAAAACTGTAGATGAAACAACAGAACCAACATTTTCGACTTCACCAGTTGATATGACCTGACCCAGCGCATCACCAGCACCACTTGCTACTGCACCTGTCGCAGAAGTCGCAACCATAGCGCCAACGGTAGTTGCTTCAAGCGCGGCAGTAGATAAAGGAGCAGCGTAAACAGCGGCAGCCCCAAGTGTAAGACCAACAGCACCACCAACAACGGCACCAGCAGCGAAAGCAGTACCAGAATTACTCCAGTCTCCAGTACTTATTCTTGCTGAAACAGCAGCACTTACTCCACCGATCAAAGCACCAACGGCTCCCGTAGCTAGATTTAGAAGTTCACCATCGGGATCAGTATATTTATAAGGGTTATTATTAACATACATATAACGATTAAACGACATTACAGGGTTTTCAGAGATGTATCCAACAGGGTCATTTGAATAAAAACGCCCGATAACTGGATCATAGTATCGTGCCTGCATATAACTCAACCCTGTATCTTCATCAAACTGATGACCCGTATATCCGACGCTATTTCCGGCTGACTCAGATTGTTTTTCTACTTTTTCACCATATGGCCCGTAATGCTCTGTCCATATCACATAACCACTTTCATCGGTTGATGCAACGGGGGAATCCAGCATATCATTGTGGATATACACAACTTTTTCGGCTACTGCATTTGTGTTTATAAACACAAATAACATTAGCACACATACAATATTTTTTATTATTTTCATTTTTATATCCTATTTAGTTCATTTGTTAATGTATTTTGTTGGCTGATGTACATTACAGATCACCACCACCACCACCATACTTAACGATTATTTTCTTTGAGGCCGTGACACTTTGCGAGCCAAAATAACAAGTAATGACTTCTGTTGTAGTGCCCATAACAAGAATAGTTTTACTGCCTGATTCACCGCCATTAGAACCTATCCATTGATTTGAGCAGTAATCAGCGCCAGGCGCAGACCAGGTAAATGTTGTTGAGCCAGGATTGATCAATACAGATGGGCTGATACTTAATGATAAGGTAGGGTGTACCACATAAGTTGTGTTTGAGCCGGTAAGGTATGTAGAACAAGTAGAACTTATACAAGCTTTTACCCGATAGGTATAAATACCGTCAGCTAATCCTGAGACAGTTTTAGAACGAGACGTTCCGCTATAAACCGTTGCCCACGTACTACCAAATTTTTGCTGTAATAAATAACTGGTTGCATTTGTTACTGCTCCCCAACTTACAGTAAACGTACCGTCATAGTCTTTACTAGGGGACGAAATTGATGTTGGTGAAGATAAAACAGTAAATGTAGAGCCTTCACGGTAACCACTACAACCGGAACTATTACAAGCTGCGACCGAATACTTATAGGTACCATTAGTTTTGCCAGATAAAGCTTTACTAGTAGCTGATGATGATGAGGTTATTGTAGTCCACCCGCCACCATTGAAGCTTTGTCGTAATGTGTATGAGGTAGCTCTGGTAGATGATGACCAGCTGACAGTATATGCGCCATCTGGGTCTACACCCGTTGGTACATTAATTGATGCAGGTGTTGATGGTTTGATTAATACCGTAAACGTCGAACTGTCACGATAACTGCTGCAACCTAAAGTATTACACGCGTTTACCGAATATTTATAGGTACCGCTCGTTTTTCCTGAAAATGATGCGCTGGTGCCACTTGAGCTTACTGCTGTCCAGCTTCCACCATTAAAGCTTTGGCGTAATGTGTATGAAGTGGCATAATTAGATGATGACCAACTAATAGTAAATATACCATTTGTGTTTGTACTTTGTGGCGTTGTTATTGACCCAGGAGCGCTGGGTACAGTGGGTTTGGCAACCGTAAACGTTGAAGAGTATTTGTAACCACTACAACCTGAACTGTTACAAGCTGCGATGCCGTACCTATAGGTACCATTACTTTTACCCGAGAATGCTTTACTCGTGCTAGTTTGTGAGGCCACTGTTGACCACGATCCACCATTGAAACTTTGACGTAAAGAGTACGACGTTGCTCCGCTGGATGAACCCCAGCTTACGGTATATGATCCGGTAGTATTAGTTCCTGTTGGTGCTGATATTGTTGAAGGCGTACTGGGAACAGGAACAGGTATAGAAACAGTAAACGTCGACGAGTATCTGTAACCACTACAACCTGAGCTGTTACAAGCTCGTATAGCATAACGGTACGAACCATTACCTTTACCTGAAAATGACTTGCTGGTACCTGTTGTAGTGCTCACTGTTGACCATGAACCACCATTGAAGCTCTGGCGTAATGTGTACGAAGTAGCTCCACTGGACGCTGCCCAATAAACGTTATAAGAACCCGTAGTATTTGTTCCTGTAGGTGCTGATATCGAACTAGGTGTACCTGGAGCAGGAGCAGGCTTAGAAACAGTAAAAGTGACTGATTCTACGTAAGTACTGCAATCTGAGTTTTTACATGCACTAACACTATAGCGATAAGTGGCATCTGCTTTATTAGAAAATGATTGGCTAGTTGTCGCCTCCGATGAAGTTAATATAGCCCACGACCCACCATTGACACTTTCACGCAATGTATACGAAGTTGCATAGGTAGATTCTGCCCAGCTAACGGTATACGACCCCGTAGTATTCGTTCCTTCTGGCGTTGATATTGACTCAGGAACAGACGGTGTAGTTGTATTAAGTAATACCGTTGCCGTTACATCGGTAAAGCTACTGCAACCATTAGCATCACAAGCATTTACCCGAAATGTATAATCTCCGTTAATATATTCACTTTTTGACCAGCTGGCTGTACTGTCTGAATACACACTAAACCAACTGTTAGCACTTAACTGTTCTTCAATTTCATATCGGGTGGCACCACTTACAGCCGACCATGATAATGAAATAGTACCATCGCTACTTTCGGGTGGATTATTAACCAAAGGCATAGATAAGCCATTATTAATTTTAGCAATAAGTTGCTTACCAAGATAAATATGATCGGTCGCTAAATTCTTGCTGGTATCTAATTGATAGAAAAGTTGTCCTGAAGTTGAATACATTGAGTATTTAACATTGCCATTTTTTTCTATTTTCACGCGACGGTTATGACCATCGTATAGATAGTTTTCACCTTTCGCCTGAGTAACTTGATTCGCATCATTAAAGGTGAGTGAAAACGCACCATTGTTAGTCACATTACCGACAGCATCGTAGCTGAAACTATAATTAGCAGCCCCTGTTATGCTATTTAAACGATTTAATGTTGCATCGTTATTATAGGTAAATACGTCAGCACCCACTGTTTTCGAAGTGATGTTACCTAAGTTGTCATAGTTAAAATTTGCTGCGCCAAATTTACCAGTAACACTTTCTAAACGATCAAGTTTATCGTAAACGAAACCAGAAAGGTTAAAGCTAGCGTCAACATTGTTGGTTAAGCTCGTAAGGTTGTCTTTTAAACTATAACCCAAGTTTAATGAGACGATATCTACTGATCCCATCGCATCTTTTAAGGTTTGTATACGGCCGGTTGTATCTAACGTAACATCACGAACAACACCATTACCGTAAGTTAATTGCTTGAGTTGACCATTAGGATGGTACATAACGTTACTGGCATAACTACCAACGGTGGTAATTTGCCCTAATGCGTTTGAAGTAACGGCAACTTGACGTGATGACGGGTATTGAACTTCATTTAAAGTACCCATAGCAGAATATTGATAGTCAAGCCTGAAAGTTTGACCGTCAAATTGAAGCTGCTCGTAGTTCAAATGAGCCGCACTGTCATAATCATAAGTCCATACAGCTGCATTTGCACCTGAACCAGAAGTTAAATTAACTAACTGCCCATTTTCATCGTACTCATAACTACGGTTTGCTAGGTTGTCAGGATAAGTTTCCGACGCTAACGTATTTTGATTATTATAACTGATATTAATTTTTTCAGACGATTGTACTGCCGTATCACATGAAGTGCTACTTCCTGATGGTGCCTCTGCTTTCCAGGTTAATTGACGTACCGTGTTATAACCAAAGGCAACAATACCCGTATCAGGACGCACTGTTTTACATAACATTTGATTCTCGTCGTAATAGTGTTTTTCAGTAATGCCTCCTTGTGTAATATCTTCAATTTGGCCAAAAAGGTTATAAGAAATGGTTGTTGTAACATTTTCTGGACTTGAAATAGTCAGTGGTTTACTCGCAGATGGCGAGCCATAAGCAAGATAAGTAGTTGTAGTAACAGCAGAATAAGGAGAAGTTACTTCAATACGGTTACCCGACAAATAATTATAACTTATGATTGAATTATCACTGGTACGGGTTATGGTTTTCTGTTTATTAAGAATATCGTAAACAGTTTGCGTTCCTGTTGTTGCTGAAACTGAAGCACTGGAAAAGCTTGCAAATGTAGTTTGGTTATTGTGATTATATTCGTTTCTTTGGTACTTGGTTGTTGTAGCATCTGAAATATCAAGTTCGCGTGTTAAAAACGGACGTAACATACTGTCAAAGTAAGTTCTTTTTTCATAATTACCTTTGGTGATTGTTTGCTTAAGTTGCCCAACTGTTGCACCACTTCCTGCGATGTTGTCATTGGCAACTGCAACGACAGAATAATCAATATTTGTGTCTGTCCATTTTGCATCGCTAGGGTTAATTTTGGTTAACAAACCCATATTATTGTATTCGTAACTTGTAGTGTTACCTGCAAAGTCTGTTACGTTATCTATGGAACCATCATTATTTACTACTAATTTAGTAATAACGGTATTGGTTGTACTACCGTTAACGGTGCTACAATTATTATATTTAGAACAAGGTAGTGTGATTTTTTGTGCTTTACCTCGTTTATAGTCTTCTAATATTTCATAGCTAGCTGTTCCGGTAAAATCACGTTTTTTTATCTGACCGCTACTATGGTATTCGCTATTAGTTAATAATGTTTGTCCCATTGTTTTCTTTAAATAGGGTAAAGATTTATAACCATGAGTTTCACCGTAATAGGTATTTTCCAGATACTGTGTCCAGCTTGAACCGTTAGACGAAATACTTTTGGTCGTCGGTAAATTTAACAACCAATTAGTGGTATCGTGAAAATACGCCTGCTGATAATGTTTAGCGTTTGAGCTAAACGAATTGTAACTTTGCCATTGTAAAAGTGCACCATAGCTATCATACGAATTAAATAGTGTTGTATAAGTATCACCATTTTCAATGATAACCGCTGAAGTTTTCAGTGCTTTACTTCTAATGGGAGTAAGGTTGGTCGTGTGGATCGGATCTGCTATGTATGAATCGCCCTTAGAAGCTCCTTGAATGAAAGCGTTTGTTTGTGTTTTAAGTAAATTGTTTCCTGAATCAAACCATTGTGTCGCCACTATTTTTCCATCGGTATGATCCCAACGTTTACTGATATAATACTTAATATAACCATTGGCAGGTTCTGTAACCGTCAGCACCCTTAAATCAAAGGGTTCATAACCTAAGTTTGTTGGTATAACTGAACATTGTGAATTTGAAGCACATGTACTTGATTTTTGATCACCAAAAATAGCGATGTTTCCATTAAATTCGTCATAAATCGTTGAACCAAGCCAATCCCCTTGTGGATTCCAATTTTCTATATTCCAGTGTTGACCGTTATTGGTATGGTTATAATTCCATTGATATGTTACGCCTGATGCTACCGTTAATCTTTTTTGTGTTACAGCTAAATTAGCATAGCAGGTATTCACATTATATAAGGGCGAACTATCATTTTGTGAAACCCTCATCATCCAGTGTGAAGGAACTTCTGTGCGTCCATGAACCCTCAAGGCGTAATCAAATTCAGCTACCGCACCATAAGGATGTGTTACTTTCATCATCATGGAACCGCCTTCATAAATTTCATAAGAACAGGATTCAGCGGCACGATCAAAACTAGGAGTTAATTTTATCTGGGGTGCGTAACGATTAAATGAAGGAAATTCATATAACCAAAACTTGTTATCGGGACGAATAACTTTACTCAGATTATTACCTGAGTACTCATAACGCCATGTTTTTCCGGAGGCAACAATATTATCGACTTGGTCATTAAGGTAATTAAGGGTAACCAGAGTTTCTTCAGCTTTGCCAACAGCAGTAAATTTTATGTACTCAAGTAATCCATTTCCCTGGTATTGGTAACTTAATTTATTACCGAATCTATCTTCAATGTCTGTTGCTAAATATTCCAGACGTTTACGTGTAGCAGCTTTAAATTTTCTGATCAGATAATCACCCTGTACCAATCGTCTCTGCTTAAATAAATAGGTTAAACCCGTTGGTGTCTCAACAATAAAAAATTCGTTGCCTGACGCATCAGTATCACAATTGATCTTCATATTGTCAGTGGTTTGATATTTGGCAAGACTATTACCGCTAAGTAATTTTCCTCCACCTTGGCCGGGTATCGTTAATGTTGCACCATTCCAATATTCATGCTGTTGAACATTTTGTCCCAATGCAGCCTTAATATCACCTGGACCTACCGCGAATGAACAGGCCGTTGCAGAGTCATAATTTGGGGTCCATCTGGTATCCCCGTGGACAACTGTTCCAGTAATTTTCGGAATATCTAGCTTCCAGTCGCCAAATTCCGAGCCTTCTATATCATTTACACCAGAAAGTCTGTCGTAAACTCTTGCAATTGTAGCGTTAACATTCATGTTAAGCGGAATTGAAATGTCAGTTGCAGAAAATGACAAACCACCATCAGCAAGTGAGATGTTTTCACCCGCAAGGTTTGCCGATAACATTTCAAGATCTGTTCGTGGAGCCATCCTTTCTAACTCAAAGGCTGAAGGTTTAAAGAATTCAGAGCTATCTTCTCCTTCATCGATATCGCCAGCAATAATTTCATGAGAGGTAAACGTAAATAAAAACACTATAAAAATGAAATGCATTCCATTTTTATAATGTTTAGTGAGTGATTTTTTCATGTATATCCTTTATATATCTTTTATAGATGTATTTATTATTGGCTCTGTTGTAGATAATTGTTGTCCCTTCAAATGGAATTAAACTCAACCCTTATATCTAGGACTCTGTGACTAATTCTCGTTAAAAAACCAATTTATCGCCTAACCCTTTAAAAATAGGGGATTCATCGAGGGACAACAGTATTATGGAACAGAGCCTTATTTTTACTGATTCGCTGAGGTTTAAATAACAGTAACCCCGTTAATACCATTAAGCAAATAGTTGGGATCAGATTTTGGGCGGTAACTTCCTCATAAATAGGCAATATAAAATTGGATAAGGAGTGGAATTCGAACACAACCGCATGTGATAGTATTTTATATTTATCAGTGACTTACATGGTTATTGCCAAAGCTTTAGTCGTATTCCGATTTTATGAATGATTAATGTGAGATCCAACGAGATTAACCCACCAACGACAAAACCATTTTGCTGAATTAATAATACCCAAGAGATAAAAAGTAAAATGACAATTGCAACGGGTAAAATAGACCTAAGTAATTTCATGGCGAAACGTACAGAATGTTTAACAATAGAATAAATTGTCAAAATAATAGACAATTTTATGAATGAATATACTTGATAGATCCAATTAAATTGCCAAGAAGCACCATTTTCACTGCGTAAGCTTCGTTCGCCACCGATAAGATCAGACGCTTTATAATCTATGTGTGGATTCTCTTTTACCCAAGTATTGGATAATTTAATTACTAACTTTGCTGCAACTTTATATGATGTTCCTTTAGGTGCTTGAAATATTTCTTGAGGCCCATACTTTCCATCACGAATATTTCTATAACCATATTTTACCAGCTCAGCGTGTACATATTTTTCTGCTGCTTTTGAATCAGAAATACTCGCATATTTTAAACTAGAGATATCAACTTCAAGTTCATAACGATTTGTATAATCTTTCATCCGCGTGGTTGGTTTTGTAGACCCATGACCTACTTTTATTACCGTGCCCGTAGAAGTTTTAATTTGATATACGTAAATGTAGCTCATGTAATGTCAATTAACTGTTAAGTAATAAAAATAGAATCATTGTTTCTGGTAACATCCATGGTGAACAGAAGCGACTATTTCAAATGATAACGCCAGCTACTACCTGTTATGTTAGTTATTATCCATACCAATTAAAATGTAAAATTACGCATGACCGATTTTCTTAGAGAATTTACACGAAGAGAGCCTCGAAGTAGACTCTCTATGTTAGCAAACCTCTTATGCTTCAAATATCACATGAGCCATTGTTAACACCGCAAGTTCAGTAAAAGGACTGAATATTTGATGGCTGATATTTAGATCCCCTCCTCCTAATATGGCATCAACATATGAATTCGGTGTTTTGCAAATTTCGGCAGTATCTTTGAGTATTTTATTTATATGATCACTTTGTTTTACCACATCTAATACCTCTTTAATGCTGCAGGCTTCTAATAAACCTCGCATAAAAACACCTGTCCCGGCAAAATAGTCTTCCGGATCATTGCCTGGAGCATCACCGAGCTTATTTTTAGCGTCTTGATTTGACCATGGTAATATAATTAATTCTTCGGATTCTCCAAGCGGACCAACAGAATAATTAAATACACCGTTAATTATACTAGTGATAGTTGCCAAAATTTCTTTTGATTTAGGGTCTTGTGATTTAGTTGATTTATACCGCTGCGTTAACGCACAAAGCATTAGACCTTGATCACCCGTCCAAGCAAGTTTAGGTTTATAACCGTGAACTGCTTTACCATCAGCAAATATGCTGACTCGTTCACGAATTAATCCTGAAGTTGTAGAGAACTCATTAAATAATTTTTGTTTTTCTGTTAGTTCTGGTGAGTTCATCCAGTTATGAAAAAACGCTTCCATATTATCAATATCAGTTTCAGTACTTAATCCCCCAGGTAACACTCGCTGAATAATTTCAAAGTAAAGTGCATTTATTACGGTATCTTGATAGGGTCCTAAATTCGTTGCTTTTCTTCCGTCAGGTAAATCAACGGGCGTTTGATCAGGTCTCATGTCCCCTTGCCAGCAGCCGTATTTAAAATAAGGTAGCGCTTTTTTCTCAATAGCTTTCCAATCAGTTGTTGGGTTAATTTGATTATTGACCATTTTAGTCACTAAAGTATAAGCATTAGGGGCTCCAAGATGCTTATTAACAGAGGAGTATGCCGGTTGCCCTTCTAATTTTGCTTTACCAAACTTCATGAAGTTGAAACATTGCTGACAAATATCTTTGAAATCACTTTCTAAAGTTGAATCTTCAGGATTTCCATATAAAAGTTCATAGTAAGTTGGATCATAAAGCTTCGCTGTCGCTGTTCCCCACCAACCCCAGTCATCATACCAAGCACCATGTGCGTTTTCTGTGATGTATTTATGAGCTACAAATTCTAAAAAATCTCGCGCTTCTAATTTAGGTACCAACTTGTTTGTTGTATATTTATCTGCGGGTATCGATATCGCGATATTAAGAAAATCAATCATCGAATCAAAGCAACACCCTTCGGGCCAATAATCAAACTCAGGTGATTGTGGAGAATAGAAATTTTTGATGATACCGTCATATCGGTTCTTGGCAGCTGAAATATAGTTTCGTTTGAAGTCCATTGTATTTCCCTCTTTATTATATTTTCCAATTAAGGAACAATTGAAGGTACTAACTAAATTTAAAATCACCGAGGTAGCGTTAAAACATGGTGTAAAGAGCCACTTAATAATCAATATTTAAGTAATACCATCTTCATCATTCATAAATAATAGTGATTGTTTATTTTAGAAAAATGAGCTTTGTGTAAAGAGTTAACGTGAATCGAAAAACAAAGGGTGGTTAGTATTAAAGTGCAGCCCCATCCATAGCACAGACAATAACTCCTTGATAATTAAATATAGATTATAATTTTACGATTGCAAATCATATCGAACCAGAGCCTGTTAGCTTAGGCTCGCAATGTATTAGCCATAAGGGATTATCAATAGCGCTTGATTTAAAAATTGATATCCTCTTTAAGCTCTTTATCGGATAAGCCGGCCCACTGTTTAGGCAGCGATTTTCTGTCTTCGAATGAACCTAGTTCAAGATGTACTGTTTGAATTCTCCATTGGCCAGACTGAGATGGGTAAACCATATATAAAACCTCTTCAGATAAGGCGTGAACCGTTCTTTTCCACGGGGTATATTTTTCTAATACAATCACTCTTGGGTCTTCTGCATTATCAATAGCTTTAGCCCAATTGCTTTCAAATTAATGCCACCGTTAGCAGATGCAATGAATCGTTTTAAAACGCGCGATGTAAAATCAACCGCTTCATCAAAACATGTATCAAAGTGACCATCTTCTTACCAAGTCGGGTTAAACATTGAAATAGTTTGGCTAAGGCTAATACCTTTAGAAACGCCTTCGACATGACCACAATCGATGGCATCAATCGTTGATACTAGATCAACAGCATTTGCTAGGTCTTGGTTGGCATATTTCTAAGCCATATTTTTGCCAAATTAAACCAACTGAGGAATAGGGAATACCATTTCCCCGCTCACCTGCACCACTACGTTGATGATGGTCAAGACGGCCTGCATCCGGGTCATATTCACCACCTAGATCAATCACAATATCTGCCTTGCCGATAAGCTATAAATTGCGTGTGCGTATGAGTTTAAAAGAAAGGAGAATGCTCTTAAGTGCAGCGATACTGAAAACATCATCTGCATGAAAATTACCGTTGTGAGTTGCTATAGTTTTATCATTCTTTTGTTTTTTGTCATGTTAGAAAGGGATCAGAAGGGAATGGCACTTAGTTAAGGAAAAAATTATTTAAATATAATAAGTTAGATAAAATATGTATATTGAAAAAATGAAAAAGAGGCAGAAACTTTTGTAAAGTATTTTCACCACAAA
>JABSOJ010000101.1 GCA_013216005.1 Alteromonadaceae bacterium
TAAACATCATACTTTGTAAAGTCAAAAACTGGTAAATTGAATATCCCCAAAAGCACGAGTTTTCGACAGCCTAGGCCTGCCCTAGGCTGAAGCCACGATTTCAGGAGTTGAACTATGGCAAATGCTCCGTAATGGTCAGCTTGAAATTTCAGGTGGAATGACCCTTTGGGAGCAGTTTTATTCACTTGCAGCTTAATTGTGCCTCAAATAAGGCGCTTCAACTTTTATTCCAAGATGCGACAGAACCTAATTAATCTATGGCGCTTTCGCCCCCAAAGCATGTTATGGAAACTTATATTTTCATAAACCAATTATATTCTGATCTCAAATTCAATTTTTGTGATAAGTACAAACCCAACTCTTTCAATTGACCGTTATCTACATATTTGACAATGAGTAATTTAAGTTTGTTTAATGCCTGCTGGCTTTTACCCATACCATCAAGTGCTAAAACGAAAGTATATGCATATTGTGGATCATCAGGTGACAATTCCATTGATTTTTCAAAAAGGGCTACTCCTTCTGCTAACTTTTTCTGACGAACAAAGTGCAAGCCATAAGAGTAAGTTAAAGATGCTGATTCCGGGTTGTTTTTAATCCCTTTTTTCAGTACCGAGGCTACTTGAAATGGCTTTTGCTGAGCACGATAAATATCAGCTAAGTTGATATAACCGGCTTCAAAATAAGGCTCTGTTTTAATCGCTTTTTTAAATGATTTTTCAGCATCACTTAACTTATTCATTTCAATGGCTAACACGCCCTGGTTCGCCAACCCTTCACCACGCCAACTATTTATATTATTGGCCTGAATTAATGCTTTAAATGCTTGGTCAAAAACTTTTTGATATTCTGAAGATAACTCACTGGTTACTAAACTACGTGCGGCAGCAACTCTTATAGATTTATAGTCATCATTTAGTAGTGGCGTTAAATATATCACTCTCTCTGCTGGTGGCATCAGGGAGGCCACGCTGGCAGCATTTAATCTTAATAATGGTTCAGCGTGCGTTAAATAAGGAACTAAAACGTCTGCACTTAGTGTTGGCGCAGTATAGCTTAACAATCCAATAGCGGTTGCTCTACTAATAACATCAAGTTTTTCATCCGCAAGGATACTAAGGTGCTGGTCTAAAGAGAGTCCTTGACCGCTATTTAACATCATCAATAATCGTTTGCTTGGTAATACTGTTTTAGCCTTTCCATGCCAACTTACTAATGTTTCACTTGCCCATTGATTAGATTTTTCATCATGACACTTTGTACAAGCATTGGGGGTATTAAAGGTTAATGATAAGTCAGGACGAGGAATTTTAAAACTGTGATCACGCCTGTCATCGACCCCCATATATCTATTTTCAGGCATATGACAATTAACACACTGAGCGCCGGTGGAGTTATCTTCATGTTGATGATGTTCTTTTACGTTATAAACTTCTGCCCCATGACACTGTAAACATAAACCATTGCCTTCAACCTTTAACTTCATCGTGTGTTTGTCATGACAATCTAAACAATTAACGCCCGCCGCATACATTTTACTTTGCAAAAAAGAGCCATAAACATACACTTCTTCTTTGATTTGTCCATCAGCATGGTAATTAGGTGCAGCTAAAAGCTGCGGAGTAAATTGATCTAAAAACGGTGTGTTAGGTTTAATTCCATCGGTTAATGGTGCACGTAGTGAATGACAAGCAAAACAACCGTCCATGAAAGTATTATCACGTGCCTCTCCCTGCCAATGAGCGGTTTTATCACCAAGACTTCTTAACCATTGACCTGTGGGATGCTTAGCAGAAGTGACATCAATACCGACATTTCGTTTTGTCGACTGCTGAGCATGCGCTGACATATCACCATGACAGGATAAACAGCCGACATTGATGTTATCAAATTGACTATCGAAACTATTTTTCTCGGTGTCGTACTCTCGAACTAAACCATCAGAATGACAATCAGCGCACATGCCATTCCAATTTTGTAATGGCTGACGCCAATGTAATCTATCTTGTGGACGAATTTCTTCATGACTATAATTATGATACCAACGTTGTCCACCTTTTGCCTTGTTCCTACTATCCCAGGCAAAAGGTAATACTTGTAACTTCCCTTGCTCTGTTGCCACTAAATATTGTTGTAGCGGAAAATGACCAAAAGTATATTTAATGGGATAAGTGTCAGTATTATCATCATAAGAAATGGTGACTTGATAGCGACCATCTTTAATAAAAAAATAGGCTTTTTGCCCGTAATGCTCAACCTGTTTATTATCAAAATCAGCTAACACTGAGTCCTTATCAGCAATGGCCATGGCGTTGGCATGATCAGACTGCTGCCAATCATGTTGTGACTGCTGATGACAAGAAATGCATTGTTGATTGCTGATCGGTTGCTCTTTTTGGAACTGATGTGCCGCTACTTCAGTGGCTTGCACAGATAAATTTGTAAAAAGAAAAGTGCAAACAATACTAATAATATAAAAAAACTTCAAAATTCAAATTTACCTTAAAAATTAACAATATAACTAAAGAACTCAGCATATTGATTAACTTCGTATTATTGCTTGATTATACGGTTTCACATGAGGAAAAACCAGCTTTAACTCTTGTTCAGTGAAGTGCCAATGTTGTGATAATACGTTAGCAATCCAACTAAAACTATTAGTTGTCGGCATTAAATCACGCTGTTGAAATAATTCTTCCGCTTTTAATCCTGGCCAGTTACCCTGAACTTTGCCACCATTTACGGCACCTCCCGCTAAAAATAAAGCACTGCCGGTACCGTGATCGGTTCCGCCGGTGCCATTTTCTTTTGCGGTGCGGCCAAATTCAGTACCAACAATCACCACAGTGTTACGCCATTCTTCGCCTAAACCAGATTTTAGCGCTGCTAATCCTTGATCTAATTCAGCTAAATTTCTATCTAACCGAGTACCTTGATTCTTATGAGTATCCCAGCCGCCTAACTCTAACATCGCACAATCGACACCTTGTTCGCCCACCATTAATTTAGCACAGGCTTTACTTAGATCGATAAACTTACCCTGACGTTTTTTCTTTTTTCCTTTTTTATCACCCACTAAACCACGTACTTGCAAACCACTTTCCAGACTTGCTCTTAAAGACTCATCATTTTGATATAACTTGTCCAGCGCAGCATAAATATCTTCATCGGCATCTTTAAGGTTTGATGGATACCAGGTATTTACCTGGTCACTGCTACGTAAACTAATTGGTGTGGAACGAGAAACAGCCAACGCACGTTTATTTTTAACCTCAATAGCTCGAGCTAACCAGCCTGAATCATGATCAATTTCACCTTTGCCACTTTCTAAATAATCCTGACCATCAAAATGAGAACGCTTTGGGTAACCTGAATACACAGCAACAACGGGGAGCAATGATTTTTCCTGATACCACTGATGCAAATTCTTTAATGACGGATGTAAAGCGAAACCTTTTTCCAAGGGTAACAGCGGCGACTTAAAACTGGTTGATAATTTAGGTCTCAGGGTTTTATATTGTTGATCAAAGGTCGGCACTATAGTGTGTAAAGAGTCCAATGCTCCTCGTAACAATAGCCAAACAATTTTAGGGCTAGCAAGTTGTTTTTTTCCCTCAAATGCAAACGCTGAACTCATTGGGAAAGATAAAACCGCTAAGCCTGCACCCGTCATAGTAATAAATTTACGTCGAGATAAAGCCGATGTCGGTAAATCATCCGAATTATTGATTATTTTAGGTTTTTTCATCATTATCTCCGTTGAAACTCTGGGCTCATTAATAATAAGGTCAATGCCTGTTGACTACTTTCCGCTCTCAATACTGAGCGATAAGATAGTTCACTGACACTACTACCCAAGGCCCGACTCATCACTTTTTCTGCATTTACTCTTTTGCTATAGCCAGAGACCATGGTTGACCAATCAATACGGGCCATCAGAGCACTTGCTCCTAGCCAGTCTAGTTCGTCATCACTATAACCCGCCGGTGAGCCAGCATTAAAAGGTTGTTGTCCCAGATTGATTAATGTAGAAAGTAAAGCCTTGTCATTATATTTTTTCAGCGATAACGCTCGCAGCGTTGAAATAACAAATTCTCTGGGTGTTTTATATTTTTGCGTACTGTTAAGCCAAGCATCATCGGCATCAAAGAGACAACGCATTACGGCGTTAATATTGCCGTGGGTTTTCAGCCAAGTAGCTTGCATTTCTTTTAGTAGTGATGCAGGTGGATTTTGGGAGACAAAATGATGGGCAAGTTTATAACACACATGTTTGGCTGTAGCAGGATGCATGGCTAAATCACGTAACATTTGACTGCCTTGTGCTATACCTTTTTGGCTATATGTTTTACCGAGCAATTTTCTTGCTCCCGGTTCATGGCCATAAGCACGAAAAACAAAACCCTCGCCACGTTCTTTACCCGGACGTTTCACACTCCAACCGGTTATGCCTTTGGCTAATTCAATCACATCAGTTTGGCTATAACCACCATCTACACCTAAGGTATGCAATTCCATTATTTCTCGGGCGAGGTTTTCATTTAAGCCCTTTTTATGTTTTTTTGCCATCCTAGAATTAGGACCAAACGATTTTTCATTATTAAGATAAATCAGCATTCCCGGGTGCTGCTCAACTGCCATCAACATGTCTTCAAAGTTACCAAGCAAGTGTGGCGCAATGGCTTCTCTTTCAAGTGTCGCACTAAGCCCTACCATTAACAGGCCATGAGCGGTAACACTGAAATGATTGGAGAAAAAATCGAGTAGTCGCCAACTGACACTATTGGATGAGGCTATTGCTTGATTAATGGTATCGGCTGACATATTGCGCAAAGCGATGCGAGAGAAATTTTTAGCCTTTTTCTTATCTTGCATATTGCGAGACTGACTATTCTTTCTTTGTTGCTTTTTCTGGCGTTTCTTTTCTTTTTGATATTTTGCATGCTCAATCAAAATAGTGTTGGAATGGGGAAAGTCGCCATTAAACTTTATCGGCTTTAATTGAGACTCCACCCATTGCTTTGGATCTTTTTCGGCTTGTGCTAGTTCATCACCACGTGCACCATAACCAAAACGATTAACCGCGATATTAGCCCTACTTATAATCGTTGATGACATTGAGTTTTCAGACATATTTCACCTATAGCTATACAAATTCAAGTAACTTCAAAACAACATAATCAATATAAAGTTATTGATTAACTTACGACAATCTATTTACATTTCTTTACTTAATAAAGTAATTGATACATCAGATTGACCTTCTTCAACCCTTTTGTTAATGACAATATACAAAGATGGTAAAACTAATAAACAGACCAGTGTCGTAAATAAAATACCAAAACCTAATGACACCGCCATAGGAACAACAAATTGTGCTTGTCGTGATGTTTCAAAAACCATCGGAGCTAAACCAAAAAAGGTGGTAATAGTGGTTAATAAAATGGGTCGGATACGTCTTCTGCACGCTTCTTTAATCGCCTCTAACGTAGAACTGCCCTGCTCCATTTTTTTGTTGGCATATTCCACTAAAATCAAACTATCGTTAACCACCACGCCTGCCAGCGCTAACATGCCCATTAAACTGACTACACTTAAACCAAATCCTAGTACCATGTGTCCTAAAATAGCACCCACGGCACCAAAAGGAATAATAGCCATAATAATTAACGGTTGAGAATAACTTCTAAAAGCAATGGCTAAAAGAATATATATAGCGGCTAAAGCAAACCAGGTACCCAGCTGTAACCGAGAAACGCTATTGGCGATTTCTTCTTGGTCGCCGCCAAATACAACTTTAATGCCGGGGTATAGCCCTTCAAGCTCAGGCACCAAGTGGTTTTTTACCATTTTTGATACTGCAGGTATGTTTTTTTCAGGCAGTATTTCAGCGCCCACTTTTTCAATACGCTGACCTTTTCGTCTGATAATATAAGCCGGAGCTAAGACCTTGTTTATGGTGGCTACGCTGCTAAGCGGCGCATAACCACCTGCTTTAGTGCGCACTAACATTGACTCTATTTTATTAACATCGGTACGTTCATGCTCAGGTAACCTCACTAACGTAGTGACTTCATTACGCAAACGGTGTTGCCTTTGTGCTTTTGCGCCGTATAAAGAAGCACGCAGCTGAGACGATAAATAAGCAGCATCTAGACCTAGCGCCCTGCCATTTTCGTTAAGCGTTAACTTCCATTGGGGTTTACCTTCTTCCATAGAGTTAACGGTGGCAACCACATATTCATTGGCATCGAGAAAGTCCACCGCGTCTTGAGCAGCAAGTGCAAGTACATTGCTATCACTATGGCGCAGTTCAATGGTTAAGGAGGCTGTTGCGACCGCACTAGAGCCACGCCTTGCGCCGCCAAATCTTAATTTACCCAGTTTACTTAACGACTTAGCATGTTCACGCCAAAATTCTTTTATCTCATCTGTTGAGTATTCACGCTCTTCACTTTCTACCAACAATAAAGCAACTTCAACACTATTATCGCGGATAATACTTCGTGTGCTCACCACCGTACTATCAAGTGCTTTAGCTTTAATCATCGATTCGGCACTTTTTTCTAAGGCGTCTCTTAATAAAAAAGTTTCTTGCTCTGTGCTTGTTTCTGATATGACATAACTGGCTTTTACCCAACGGCCATCTAATTTGGGGTATAAACTGAAACCCATTTTTCCGCTAAGCGCATAAGCAATAACGATACAGAAAATAAAACTGGCAATGGATAACACCAAGCTTGGCCAATTTAAACATTTGTTAAGCAATGGAAAATAAATATTTTCAATGAAATCATTTAATTTACGGTTACAGCTTTGTTGAATACCATTAAACCATCGCTCAAATTTATTCGGCGTTTTTTCCTTAATACTGGCTAAGTGTGATGGTAAAATAAATAACGCCTCCACCCATGAAACCACAAAACAAAGCACTACCACAATGGGGATTGCGCCAAATAATAGCTTCATACTGCCCGGCAGTAACAGTAAAGGTAAAAAGGCGACAATGTTGGTTAAAATGGCATAGGTAAGTGGCTTAGCAACCTCATTTGCTCCTTTTATGGCGGCTTGCTCAAATGTCATGCCCTCTTGCATATGCGAATAAATATTTTCTCCGGCAATAATCGCATCATCAACAACAATGCCTAATGCAACAATAAAACCAAACATTGACACCATATTGATTGAAACATCAAACATGGGGAGAAATAACATCGCACCTAAAAAAGCACTTGGAATACCGGCGACCACCCAAAAGGCGAGTTTAAATTGTAAGAATAGGCTCATGATAATCAAAATCAATAACAGCCCTAAAAACGCATTACTTAATAATAAACTTAACCTTTTTTGATAGTTCTTTGCATCGTCATCAACTATAGAGACACCAGCATTAGGCGGTAACATCGCCAATATCTCTGGCCACATATTTTCAATAGCGTCGGCAATTTGCGAGGGGGTTTGATCACCCATACGATAGATATTTAATTGTACCGACAACTGACTATTGTAGGTCACTAAATCACGAATATCGGCAAACCCTTCGGTAACATTAGCTATTTCACCCAGCGTTACTTGATCGCCCGACTTATCTGAAATAATCGGCACTTTCGCTAAATCTTCCGCCCAGAATACACGTTGATCAACAGAGACAAGAATATCACCACTATCGCCTTTAATTTTACCGGCTGATCGCTCGACAACATTGTTTTTTAGTATCGAAGCAATCTGATTTAAACTTAAGTCATAGGCTTGTAAATCAGTTTGAGCAATCTCTACATGGATTTCTTCTCTTGGAATACCTCTCAATTTTACTTGTGAAATATAGGGCGATTGTAAAATACGGTCACGCACTTGTTCAGCCAGACGTTTTAAGGCAAAGCGATCCAAATCTGCATGAACAATAATCTCCATTACATCCGCAATTCGTGTATCTAATTTCACTTTAGGTCGTTCCATTCCCGAAGGAAAAGAAGATATTCGGTTTACCGCTTGCTGTGCATCTTGATAAATTTTTTGTGGTGTCGCGCCAGCTTCTAATTCGGCCTTAACTCTCATCCACCCAGTACCAATGAAGGTATCTACTCGACTAATACCATCAATATTTTGCAGAGCCGACTCTACTGGTGCAGCTATACCCATTTCTATTTCACTAGGCGCAGCACCTGGGTAAGAAACTCTGACAGAAACAGTGTCACGAGACGTTTCTGGCATGTATTCTTTTCTGATCATAAAAGACATCACCAAACCACCAAAGATTAACGCCAGCATTAATAAATGCGGCGCTACTTTATGATGAATCATCCACGTTATCGGATTAACGCTCATTGGTTAAGCCCTTTACTTTGTTAACTTGATTCTCTTGTTTTAGCTTCTTTACTCTGCTTTTTCTCGTTTTGACTTGTAATCCCACCGCAGCAATACCGGGCTTTTCTGCTAACGCTCTATCACCTTTTTCAAACGTCGATTGAATATAAATAAGATCACGCCCTTTAAACAACACCTCAACCGCTCTTTTTTGCAAAGTACTATTTTTGTCTACCACCCACATAGTCTTGTCGGGTAATAACCAAGGATGTTTAATCACCCAAGCATCTTTAATCGCTTTACCTTTTAGCTCTACATTTAAAAAATCATTAATAAATACTTGAGGGCTATTGTCGTTGGTAACGTTAGGGGAATCTATAGCTAGCAATACTTTTACTTGCCTGTCTTTACTGTCTAACTCAGGTAAAATTGAAATAAAGCGAGCTTGGCGTTTTTTACCTTTTCCCCATAAACGGCTTTGAGACATTTCAGCCGTTTGCGCTTGATCAAGCAAAGATAAAAATTTATGTGGTATTTTAACTTCTATCCAATAAGTATCGGTATTAACTACCTCGAATAATAAGGTACTGCTCGATACTTTACTGGCAAGCCCAACCGACTTACTCATAATAGCGCCATCAAAAGGCATCAAAACCTTTGTGCGTTGTAAGTTCAACTCTGCTTTTTCAAGGTTATTTATCGCTACCGATACTTTCGCTTTAGCAACCGTTAATTGTGGCTCGCGCAGTACTAAAGACTGGTCTATGCCCAACTCATTATGATGACTAAGTAATGCTAACTCTTCTTTCGCTATAATTTGATCCGCTTCTTCAAGTGAAAAATTTGCCTGTGCTTGTGCTAACTGAGCTTGTTGAGATCGTCGCGTTATTTCAAAATCGACCGCTTCAAGTTGGGCTAACCACTGCCCTTTTTTGAGTTGCCCACCCGGCATAGCTAAAGGATTAATGGCTTCAATATTACCCGATACCCGCGCATATACTTTTACTGCCTCGGCAGGAATGACAAAACCCGATGTTTTCCAAAAAGGAACCACCGAGCCATTAACTAACTCACTGGTTTGCACAATGCGTATACGATTAGCTTTATTTTTTTTATAGTTAGCCGGCTTGTGATCGCCAGAAAACAAAATAAAATAACCCAGTAGTGCGCCAAGAAGCAGAATAAATATTGGCAGTAATTTATTGTTAACAACGAAAAGTCGCATTAAGACTGTTTTCCTATATCAATATTTTTATTATCTTTTGAGCGTATTTCAATCGAGAAATCACCATGGCTTAATTCTCGATATAACAAAACTCTATTCAGCATTACTTTTTTATTCGCATCAATAATTTGTCTTTCAAGTAACAAAATACTCTCTTGCGCTTTAAGCAGGTTTAAATAATTCGTTTTGCCATTTAAATATTTAATGGTGGTTAATTTTTCTGTTCGCTGTGCTAAATCTAACTGAGAGACTAAGTTCTTAGCGACTTTCGACAATTGCGTTTCGTTTACAAGCACTTGATTAACTTTGGCAATCGCTTCTAACCACACTTGTTGGTAATCTAATACCAGTGCCCTTAAACTTAGTTTTCGTTGTTCAACTATCGACTTTTTTACTCCAGCATCAAATATTGGCAAAGTCAGTGAAGCGATTAAATTGCCTGACCAATCATCCAATAAATCTTTTACCGACGTTTTTGAGGTTGAATAATTAGCCCGGAGGGTAAGACGAGGATATTGATTAGTAATGGCAACTGCTAAATGTTCATTAGCCGCTTGAATTTTAGCAAAGGCTTGTTCAATATCAGGGCGATATTTTAGCATATCCATTGGAATGCCCATAGCAGGCAGTTCAGGTAACGCGGGTAACACAGTTAAGTCTATAGTGGTCAGGTTATCGGTTGTTATGCCAAGCCATAGCGCGAGTACTTGTTGATTAATATAAAGTACTGCAATGTTTTTTTCTTGCTGTACTTCAATGCTTTTTAATAGATTTTGTTGCTGCCAAATATTAGTGACGGAATTTTTACCCATAGAAAAACGTCGGTGAATGATAGTTAACGCATCTTGAGTGCGTTGAAATTGACTGGCTAAGACAATTTTTTTCTGTTGCTCTGTCACTAAACTAAGCCAAGCGTTAGTGATATTACCGGCAACAAGGTTTGCACGTGCGCGGTACAACGCTTCTTGCGCTTTATACTCCCAAATGACTTTATTTTCAGCGGAGGCAATCCCCCCCCATAAATCTAACTCCCAACTTGAACTCAGCCCAAAAGACGCATTTTCAATATCGCCAAAGCGAGAAGAAGCACTTGAGTTTACATTTAGGCTCGGATAAAAATCAGCCTCGGCAATATTGGCATTGATAGCACTGTTTTTTAATCGAAGATCTTGCGCTTTTAAAGAGAGGTTATCTTTAAGTCCTCGAGAAACAAATTGAGATAATTCGTCGTTGTTGAAACTATGCCACCAACTGATATCAAGCTTACTATCACCTTGCTTGATAAAGGGATTGGTATGCTCAATGTTATCAATTGTAAGATCACTGGTTTGAGTACAGGCTGACAAAAATAAAGTAGGGAGTAAAAGAATAAATTTCATAAAACTGATTTGTTAATTAAACCCTGTTGAGCACTATAAAAGCCTTCTTTTGCAATTCGGTCAACATTGGGTGTGTTTATAAAAGGACTACCTTGTGCCGATATATGTTTAAAAGAATGATCATCGGTAATTGCAATAAGAATGTTCGGTCTCTTATCTCTATGTTGTTCCTTACCGAATACATCTGTAGTACACAAAAAGATCAGTAGGGCAATTAATACCAATCGAATAAACATGCAAACTCTCCCTTAAAAGTTAAATTGCCATTTAAGGAATATCGCTTTAGATGATATTCCTAACATACACTTTAGTTAAAAAATGGTTGAAGTTTATGAATGAAAGTCACTACTAACATTATCCATAACTAGATTGTTAACATGCTCAATTTGATTAGCTTTTGTCACACCACTAAATTTGCAATCACTTATTTTAACACCTTGTACTGGACTTCTTTCATAGCCTCGCATCGATATAACTTGTTTGACATTTTCTCCAGTAACATTACTTATTGTCACATTATACACATGAGGAACAAAATTACCCACATCTCCCTTCTGATAGTGGAAATTAATGCGAAACGCTGCTTTTTCTATTGCTCCAATGTTTACATTTCGCATATGAATACCTTCAACAAAACCACCTCTTAACGAGTTGGTTTTAATCCGCAACGCATACCATAGGTGCGGGTTATTCATTTCACAATGTTCAGCAAATACATTGCGCACACCACCCGACATTTCACTACCAACAACTACTCCGCCATGACCATCTTTCATATGACAATTGGCAATAATAATATCTTCACATGGTGTTGCCAATCGACGGCCATCGGTATTTCTACCAGATTTAATCGCAATACAATCATCACCTACATCAAAATTACAGTTCTCAATAAGTACCCCTGAAATCGTCACAGCAATAGTTTTTATTGTACACTATTTAGTACAACGGTCTTCCATTTATCAATCCAATCATTTGTATGTATTTTCGCTCTTAGTTG
>JABSOJ010000102.1 GCA_013216005.1 Alteromonadaceae bacterium
AAAAACCAATTTATCGCCTAACCCTTTAAAAATAGGGGATTCATCGAGGGACAACAGTATTATGGAACAGAGCCTTGGAAATATAGGTTTTTCAAAACTGCATTTCTGGGACGTGATCAGGTACTACCAATTCACCTTCAGTGAGTTTTATTATTTCTTCAACAGAAACTCCCGGTGCGCGTTCTAATAAGTGAAACTTACCTTCGCTGATTTCCAGGAAAGCTAAATCGGTTAAAACTTTTTTAATACAACTTTTACCAGTAAGAGGCAAAGTACATTGTTTCAACAATTTTGATACGCCATGTTTAGAAGCGTGAGTCATCGTCACAATGATATTATCGGCACCTGCTACTAAATCCATCGCTCCGCCCATGCCTTTAATCAGTTTGCCGGGGATCATGTATGAAGCAATATTACCATTGCTATCAACTTCAAAAGCTCCCAATACCGTTAAATCAACATGGCCGCCACGGATCATGGCAAAAGATTCAGCTGAATCAAATATTGATGCGCCAATTGCCATTGTGACTGTTTGCTTGCCTGCATTGATTAAATCAGCGTCAATTTCTTCTTCAGTCGGGAATTGGCCCATGCCAAGCAAACCATTTTCTGATTGCAGCATTACTTCAATATCTTCAGGTACAAAGTTTGCGACTAATGTTGGAATGCCAATGCCTAAATTAACGTAATAACCGTCTTTTAATTCTTGAGCAACGCGTTGTGCTATTTGTTCACGTGATAAAGCCATTTAAATCTCCTAAGCTGAGTGAGCAGATCGAACAGTGCGTTGCTCGATGCGTTTTTCAAATGAGCCTAAAATAAGGCGGTTAACATAAATACCAGGGGTATGGATCTGATCAGGATCTAATTCACCTACTTCAACGATTTCTTCAACTTCAACAACGGTAATTTTACCTGCTGTTGCAGCTAATGGATTAAAGTTACGGGCAGTTTTTCTGAAGACTAAATTGCCATATCGATCCCCTTTCCATGCTTTTACAATAGCAAAATCGCCAGTAATAGCGGGTTCTAATATATATTTACGTCCATTGAATTCACGTTCTTCCTTACCTTCTGCAACGGGAGTTCCATAACCAGTAGCTGTAAAGAACGCGGGGATGCCAGCACCGCCAGCACGCATTTTTTCAGCAAGTGTACCTTGAGGTGTTAATTCAACCTCTAGTTCTCCAGCCATCATTTGACGTTCAAATTCAGCATTTTCTCCAACATAGGAAGCAACAATTTTTTTAATTTGACGGTCGGGTAATAAAATCCCTAATCCAAAATCATCAACACCGCAGTTGTTAGAAACGACAGTTAAACCTTTAGTACCTTTACGTTTGATTTCACTAATTAAGTTTTCTGGAATACCGCAAAGGCCGAAACCACCTGCAATAACAGTCATATTATCTTCTAGACCTGCCATGGCTTCTTCGTAGCTTGACACTACTTTGTCAAATCCTGCCATTATCTGCTCCTATAATTTTTACAGTTAATATCAATTTATTATGAATATAATTATTATTTATTATATAAGTTTCGTACTCTATTAGCGCTGTGCACGATATGCGTTTGAAACTTTTGAAATTGGCGCTTTGCCCAATTTATCACTGATAAACCAACCCGCCTGGAGTAATTTATCAAAATCTATGCCTGTTTTTATACCTAAACCATTCAGTAAATACACTACATCTTCAGTTGCTACGTTACCAGATGCGCCCTTAGCATACGGGCAGCCGCCTAATCCAGCAATGGCACTGTCAACTACCGATATTCCGGATTGTAGAGCAGTGTAAATGTTAGTTAACGCTTGTCCGTAGGTATCATGAAAGTGAACGGCTAGTTTATCCGTTGGTACACGTGCACTTACTGCCTGTAACATCTTTTGTACGCTGGCAGCTGTACCTACACCAATGGTATCGCCAAGAGATATTTCATAACATCCCATGTTGAATAATTTTTCAGCGACGGTTGCTACTTGCTCTGGTTCAATAAAACCGTCGTAGGGGCAACCTACAACACAAGAGACATAACCCCGCACTCGAATGCCAGCCTTTTTTGCTGCAGCCATGATAGGTTCAAAGCGAACTAAACTTTCATCAATCGAGCAATTAATATTTTTTTGGCTAAAAGATTCAGATGCGGCACCAAATATTGCAACTTCGTCGGCATTTACTGCCATAGCTCCTTCAAAACCACGCATGTTTGGGGTCAGCGCAGCATATGTGACATTTTTAGTACGTGTGATGCCATTAAAAACATCCGCTGACGTTGCCATTTGTGGCACCCATTTCGCGGAAACAAAACTGCCACTTTCAATATAGCTGACACCCGCTTCAGCAAGCTGATTGATTAACGCAATTTTGTCTTGAGCGTTTATTGGTGTTTTTTCATTTTGCAGGCCATCTCTCGGGCCTACTTCGACAATTTTTATTTCTGTTGGCATCTGATTAGTTGGCATTAGATTAGTTGTTGAGTCGGTTGGCATAACTATTCTTCCTCTGCGGTGAATGCTAATAGTTCGGCGCCGCCGTCAATCATTTCACCTTCTTTAAAGAATATTGCATCTACAATACCTTTATTTGGTGCTCTGATTGTATGTTCCATTTTCATCGCTTCCATGATGACTAATGGTTGATCTTTTTCAACAAGATCACCTGCGTTTATTAACACACTCACCATAGTGCCGTTCATTGGTGCAACTAAGCCACCATGAACGTCATCAGACGTGCTGTCACCACAATCAGGTAAAATGTGAGTGAAATTAAAAACACCATTTTGACGATATAAACTTATTCTGTTATCACAGTGAGCAATTGTGGCATTACTACGATAGCCATCAATATTAACTTGTAATAAATCTGCGTTGATTTTTCCCTGACAGTCAACGGTAATATCATCAGTACCTTCACTTGAAATTGTGATCAAATAGTAACTGCTCACGCCTCGACGTTTTTGTTCAACAACGATTTGATATTCAGTATCATTATGAGACAAAGTAAATTGATGAATAGAGGCTTCATTTAAGCGCCACGCATTGGTATTGTTCCACGGTGAATGTGGATCATTCGTTTTAGCTGCGGCAAGTTCTGCATTTTTAGCTTGTGATAAGACTAAATATAATGCTGCCATTGGCAATTCGTTCGCTAATGTCTGACGGTCATTATGAAAGATCAGATCACGATGTTTTTCAATAAATCCGGTATCAATTTCGGCTTTGATAAAAGGTTCACACGTAGCCAAATTGTATAAGAAGTCAATGTTAGTGGTGACACCATTGATGCGATATTCTGATAATGCCTTCGATAAACGTTGTAACGCTTTTTCACGTGTTTCATCCCAGACGATTAATTTTGCAATCATTGGATCATAAAAAACACTGACCTCATCACCTTGACGAACACCGGTATCAATACGAACATGTTTACTTTCTATTGGTGTTTGTAAAAATGTTAATTTGCCTGTTGCAGGTAAAAAATCGTTATTAGCATCTTCCGCATAAATTCGTGCTTCAAAAGCATAGCCGTTAATGACCAGTTCATCTTGTGTTTTTGGCAGAACCTCACCAGCAGCGACTCTTAATTGCCACTCAACCAAATCTTGACCGCTTATCATTTCTGTTACTGGATGTTCAACTTGCAGACGTGTATTCATTTCCATAAAGTAGAAAGAACCGTCAACATCCAGTAAAAATTCAACCGTACCCGCTCCCTGATAGCCAATAGCTTGAGCAGATTTGATTGCAGTTTCACCCATTTTAGACCGTAAGTCTTCACTCATACTAAACGCAGGGGCTTCTTCGATTACTTTTTGATGACGACGTTGCACAGAACAATCACGTTCAAACAAAAAAACAGCATGACCGTGGTTATCGCAAAAAACTTGAATTTCAACATGGCGTGGTTGAGTTAAATATTTTTCAACCAACATCGTATCATCTCCAAAAGATGATTTTGCTTCACGTTTTGCTGCGGCTAATCCTTCTGAAAATTCAGATCCATTCCAGACTTGACGCATACCTTTACCACCGCCACCAGCGGTTGCTTTAAGTAAAACAGGATAGCCCATATCGTCTGCGGCTTTTTTTAGAATAGCTTCTGATTGGTCATCACCGTGATAGCCTGGTACGAGCGGTACATTCGCTTTTGCCATAATATTTTTAGCAGCAGACTTTGAACCCATCGCTTCAATGGCTGCAACAGGAGGTCCAATAAAGGTGATGTTTTCTTTCGCACATTGACGACAAAAATCAGCATTTTCTGATAAGAAACCGTAACCTGGATGAATAGCTTGAGCACCTGTTCGTTTAGCTGCTTCAATTACTTTATCACCTAATAAATAGCTTTCACGTGATGGTGATGGTCCTAAATAAACGGCTTCGTCAGCCATGTGTACGTGTAAAGATTCGGCATCGGCATCGGAATAAACAGCGACGGTTAAAATGCCCATTTTTTTAGCTGTTTTGATCACGCGGCAAGCAATTTCGCCACGATTGGCAATTAATATTTTAGTGAACATTTTACTAGTCATTATTCGAGCCCTTGCTTGATTCTTTGTTTGCTACTTTGTTTATGTCTTTATGTATGTTCATGGCTGATTGCCAACCCGGTGAGCGTTTTTCAAAAAAAGAGCCTAATCCTTCCTGGCCTTCTTCAGACACTCGAAGTTGAGCGATGCGCTCGCTGGTATCTTTAATTAATGCTTCATCGATATCTTGATAAGCTACATCCAGTGCCAGTTTTTTAGCATGACGCACTGCTTCTGGGCCATTGGCCAGCAGGGTAGAGATCATTTTATCAACTTCACTGTTGAGTTCAGTTAATTCAACGACTTCATCAACTAAGCCAAGTTGTTTAGCGCTATCTGCAAAAAAGCGTTCAGCAGTGATAAAATAACGTCGTGATGCTTTTAAACCGATAGCATTAACGACATAAGGGCTGATGGTTGCTGGGATAAGACCTAATTTAACTTCACTCAGACAAAAGCTGGCTTTGTTTGCTGCAATGACAATATCACAACAACTGGATAAACCTACGGCACCACCAAAAGCAGCCCCCTGAATTTTAGCGATAGTGGGTTGTGGTAAAAAGTTAAGTGCTTTTAGCATGTTGGCTAAAGCATTTGCGTCTTTTAAATTATCTTCATAAGAGTATGACGCCATGCGCTTCATCCAGCCCAAATCAGCACCTGCAGAAAAGCTTTTACCTGTTGAAGCTAAGACCATTATCCGAATATTATCACTGTTTGCTATCTCATTAAATATTTCGGTTAATTGGGCAATTATGATGTCATCAAAGGCATTGTGTTTGTCAGGGTTGTTCAAAGTAACCGTAGCCACACCCTTAGCGTCGACTGAAAACAATACCTTGTCGATAATATCTGAGTTTATTTCATTTGATTTTATGTACGTTGCTGTTTTATTTTTCATGGTGCTACCTACATTCTAAAGATGCCGAATTTGGTTTCTTCGATGGTTTTATTCAATGAAGCTGAAATGGCTAAACCAAGTACCTGACGTGTTTCGGATGGATCAATAATGCCGTCATCCCATAAACGCGCTGAAGCGAAGTAAGGGTGGCCTTGATGTTCATAATTATCGATAATTGGTTGTTTGAATGCTGCTTCTTCAGTTTCACTCCAACTTTCACCGTTTCTTTCTTTTTTATCACGGGTTACTTGCGCCATAACACCAGCCGCTTGTTCACCGCCCATGACAGAAATACGGGCATTAGGCCACATAAATAAGAAACGGGGATCGTAAGCCCGACCACACATACCGTAGTTGCCAGCGCCAAAACTCCCACCAATTAACACCGTGAATTTCGGAACTTGAGCGGTTGCTACTGCAGTAACCATCTTCGCGCCATGTTTTGCGATACCACCAGCTTCATATTGCTGACCAACCATAAATCCGGTGATATTTTGTAAAAATATCAATGGAATTTTACGTTGAGCACACAGTTCAATAAAATGAGCACCTTTTTGTGCAGATTCTCCAAATAAAACGCCGTTGTTTGCAACGATGCCTACTGGGTAGCCGAAAATTCGAGCAAAACCGCAAACTAAAGTTGTGCCATAAAGCGCTTTAAATTCGTCAAATTCACTGCCATCTACCACACGGGCAATTACTTCTCGAACATCGTACGGTTGACGGGCGTCTTTAGGAATAATGCCGTATATTTCTTCGATATCGTAGGCTGGTTCATTTACTGGTTGAATATCAATTTGCACAGGTTTAATGCGATTTAAATTTTTAACGGCATTACGTGCTATTTCTAAAGCATGATTATCATTTTGAGCGTAGTGATCGGTAACACCAGATGTTCGGCAATGTACGTCTGCGCCGCCTAAATCTTCCGCGCTAACCACTTCACCAGTTGCTGCTTTTACTAATGGTGGACCGGCAAGGAAAATAGTACCTTGTTCTTTAACAATAATAGATTCATCTGCCATTGCAGGTACGTAAGCACCACCTGCGGTACACGAACCCATAACTACGGCTATTTGCGGAATATTTTGTGCTGACATATTTGCCTGATTAAAGAAAATACGCCCGAAATGTTCTTTATCAGGGAATACGTCATCTTGATTGGGTAAATTGGCGCCGCCAGAATCCACTAAATAAATACAAGGCAGGTTATTTTCCTGCGCTATAGTTTGTGCGCGTAAATGTTTTTTTACCGTGAGGGGGTAATAAGTACCACCTTTTACTGTGGCATCATTGGCAACAATTATACATTCTTGCCCGCCAACACGACCAATACCTGTGATTATTCCCGCACAAGGCACGTTATCTTTGTAAACATCAAATGCAGCAAGTTGTGATAATTCAAGAAAAGGTGATCCGGCATCGAGTAAAGCAGATACTCGATCACGGGGTAACAACTTGCCACGAGCTAAATGACGTTGACGACTGCCTTCGCCGCCACCGAGTTTTATCTCGCTGAGCTTTTCTTTTAAGTCGTTAACCTGAACTTTCATATGAGCAGCATTATCAATGAAGTCTTGGCTGCGAGGATTTATTTTTGAAATGATTTTTGCCACAGTTAACACCTGTTGTTTGAACGTAATAAATTAGTAATACAATCTTGTAAATTTGTCTGATAGAAACGAGCCCCGACAGAGTCGAGGCATAGTTGTTTCTATAGTGATAAAAGCTACTTACTTACAAGATACTATTTAGATTCGTTGAATAATTCACGACCGATCAACATACGGCGTACTTCAGACGTACCCGCACCAATTTCATATAATTTAGCATCGCGTAATAAACGGCCTACCGGGAATTCATTGATATAACCGTTACCACCAAGTATTTGGATGGCATCTAATGCCATTTTAGTGGCTAATTCTGCGCTATATAAAATTACACCGGCAGCATCTTTACGGGTTGTTTCTTTACGATCACATGCTTGTGCTACAAGGTATACGTATGAACGGGCTGCTGTCATTTGGGTATGCATATCTGCAATTTTTCCCTGAATCAATTGAAACTCACCAATTGACTGACCAAATTGTTTTCTGTCATGAATGTAGGGTACTACGTTGTCCATACATGCTGTCATAATGCCCAACGGACCGCCTGATAAAACTACACGTTCGTAATCAAGGCCACTCATTAATACAGCCACACCTTTATTTAATTCACCTAAGATGTTTTCTTCGGGTACTTCACAATCTTGAAATACAAGTTCACAGGTATTAGAGCCGCGCATACCTAATTTATCTAATTTTTGATGACGGCTAAAACCAGGGTAGTCACGTTCTATGATAAAAGCAGTGATGCCACGGGAATTGGCTTGGATATCTGTTTTTGCGTAAACCACGTAGGTGTGAGCGTCCGGGCCATTAGTGATCCACATTTTGTTACCATTTAAAATGTATTTGTCACCTTTTTTAACGGCACTAAGTTTCATACTAACAACGTCTGAACCGGCGTTAGGCTCACTCATTGCCAGTGCACCAATATGCTCACCAGAGCATAATTTTGGTAAATATTTTTCTTTTTGTGCTTGGTTACCATTACGGTTTATTTGATTTACACAAAGGTTAGAGTGTGCGCCATAACTTAAACCGACGGAAGCAGAGGCACGACTGATTTCTTCCATCGCAATTACATGTTCAAGATAACCTAAACCACTACCACCAAATTCTTCCGGTACTGTCATCCCTAATAAACCCATGTCGCCAAATTTGAGCCATAAATCATTTGGAAATTCGTTGTCGATATCGATTTGTGCAGCACGGGGAGCAATTTCGTTACGGGCAAAGGCATTGACTTGATCACGGATCATGTCAGCAGTTTCGCCTAAATTAAAGTTTAAAGAAGAATAACGAGAAATCATGGTGTAAATCCTTAGCTAATTATTTATTAAGTATTTTTTAAGCAAATTTATAAAGTTATTTTTATCTTATTGGCTTTATCGTTTAGTTGGTTCGACGGTTGCCAATGTTTTTAAACAGTTCTGTTCCAGATCATCGAGTTCAATCAGTACGGCTTTTATATCGTCAAGTTGCTGATTCAAATCGTTTCTCTTTTCTGCAATGAGGTTCATCATCGTTTCTAATTGGGTTGCACTGGTTTTATCGGCATCATAAAGTTCAAATAAGCGACCTGTTTCAGCTAACGAAAAACCTAATCGTTTACCGCGCAGAATTAATTTTAGTCTAACTCTGTCTCTTTGGTTATAAATTCGTGTTTGCCCTTTACGACCAGGTGATACGAGTCCTTGGTCTTCGTAAAAACGTATGCTTCGGGTCGTTATGTCAAATTCTTTAGATAAATCACTAATAGAATAAGTTACTTGTGTTGCTTTTTTCATTTAAAGTTCTGAACTGAATATTATACAATCAACCTTACATGAAGTTTACGTGAACGTAAAGGTGAAGTTAGACTTGTAATACCAGTTACAAGCTTGCTTCTGTATAAAAGACATTACAGTTATTCAAGAATTAGAGTTTAGTTAATTGTTTTCAAAAAGAGTAAAAATTTCATAAATCATCTAAAGTGATGCGCATTTATTTATGTTTGATTATGTTTATTTATGTTTAATTATGTTGAATTTTGATAATAGAATTTTTATTGGTGGTACGAGCACTAAAGTTTACGTTGGCGTAAACGTCAATTTAAGTTAATCTGTTACTTATATTCAATTAATTTTTTCGTTTATTTATTTGGAGATTTACATGTCTGCTCTTGATCCTATCGTCATCGTATCTGCCGTAAGAACCCCTATGGGTGGTTTTATGGGTTGTTTATCAAATGTAACTTCACCTGTTCTTGGTGCTACCGCTATTCGTGGTGCACTAGCAAGTGCTAACTTAGCTAGTGATCAAGTTGATGAGTTGATCATGGGGTGTGTTTTACCTGCAGGTTTAAAACAGGCGCCTGCCCGTCAGGCTGCTATTGAAGCAGATCTGGCTTTTTCTACTGTTTGTACCACGATAAATAAAGTTTGCGGTTCAGGTATGAAAGCCGCAATGCAAGCTCACGATGCTTTGATGGTTAGTTCTATTGATGTTGCGATTGCAGGTGGTATGGAAAGTATGAGTAATGCGCCATACCTCTTACCTAAAGGGCGTTCAGGAATGCGTATGGGGCATGGTCAAGTGTTAGATCACATGATGTTAGATGGTCTTGAAAATGCTTACGATGGTATTTCTATGGGATGTTTCGCACAAGAAACTGCTGACGAAATTGGTTTTACCCGTGAAGATATGGATGCTTTTGCTATTCAGTCATTAGAGCGTGCCAATGCTGCTATTAATTCAGGTGCCTTTTCGAACGAAGTTACTCCGGTAACAGTAAAAAATCGTCGAGGCGATGTGGTTGTTGAAATTGATGAACAACCCGGCAATGCGCGTCCTGAAAAAATTCCATCGCTTCGTGCTGCATTTAAAAAAGGCGGTACTATAACTGCGGCAAACTCCAGCTCTATTTCTGATGGTGCAGCAGCGCTAGTAATGATGAAATTATCTGAAGCACAAAAACGTGGTTTAACACCTATTTGTAAAATTGTAAGTCATGCAACTCATGCCCAGAAACCAGCTGAATTTACCGTTGCACCTGTTAGTGCAATGACTAAAGTCTTGGAAAAAGCAGGTTGGGATACCACTGACGTAGATTTATTTGAAATTAATGAAGCTTTTGCCATGGTTACTATGCTTGCAATTAAAAATATGAGTCTGGATATCAGCAAAGTAAACATCAATGGTGGTGCTTGTGCACTGGGTCATCCTTTAGGCGCAAGTGGTGCACGCATAATGGTTACATTGATACATGCGCTTAAAAATAAAGGCTTGTCTAAAGGCGTTGCATCTTTATGTATTGGTGGTGGTGAAGCTACGGCTATCGCTGTTGAAATGCTTTAAGGCGCTATCATTTTAAAGCACTACCGCTTTAAGACGTATTAATTAAAAATTAAATTAAATTAAATAAACAATAAATTTTGATACTGCTCAATATGTTTTCTTAACAAAGGTGACTATTATTATTGAGCAGTTTTTCTATTTTACTTGAATATAAGTTCAAATTATTCCGATTGATAAGTTAAGTTATTTACTAAGTTAGTTACTAAGTTATTTACTAAGTTATTTAATCGAATAAGACTTCAGAACAACTAAATAAAAAAGGATCGTAAGTGAATTTTAACTTAACTGAAGATCAGCAGATGTTTGCCGATACAGCAAAACAGTTCGCTGATGCTGAATTTGCACCACATGCAGCAAAGTGGGACCAAGAGCATATTTTTCCTAAAGACGTTATTGCAAAAGCGGGTGAACTTGGTTTTTGTGGTTTGTACTCACCAGAAGATGTGGGAGGACTAGCATTAAGTCGTTTAGATTCCTCTATTATTTTTGAACAACTGGCCATGGGATGTACCGCAACAACAGCTATGATGACCATTCATAATATGGCGACATGGATGATTGCAACTTGGGGGACAGAGTCAGTTAAAGATACTTGGTGTCCGTCATTGGTAACAGGTGAAAAACTTGCTTCATATTGTTTAACTGAGCCTGGATCTGGTTCTGATGCTGCGTCGTTACGTACTAGCGCAAAAATAGATGGAGATCATTACATTGTTAATGGGTCGAAAGTATTTATTTCCGGTGCGGGTGAAACCCAAATGTTAGTGGTGATGGTCCGCACAGGTGGAGATGGCGCTAAAGGTATTTCAGCACTAGCTATTCCGGCAGATCTTGAAGGTATTATTTACGGTAAAGCAGAAGAAAAGTTAGGCTGGAATGCTCAACCAACACGTCAAATAACTTTCGATAATGTAAAAGTTCCAGTGGAAAATCTATTAGGAAAAGAAGGTGAAGGATTTGCAATTGCAATGAAAGGCCTTGATGGTGGCCGTATAAATATTGCCACCTGTTCAATTGGTACTGCTCAACAAGCGTTAAATTCAGCAATGGCATATATGCAGGAACGCGAGCAATTTGGCAAACCAATTGCGGCATTTCAAGGGTTACAATTCAAATTGGCTGATATGGCAACTGAGTTAGTTGCTGCTCGTCAACTTGTACGTTTAGCTGCATTTAAGTTAGACAATAACGATCCGGAAAAAACAGCTTATTGCGCGATGGCAAAACGTTTTGCAACTGATATCGGCTTTCAGGTATGTGACGCTGCGCTGCAAATACACGGTGGTTATGGTTATATCAAAGAATATCCTTTAGAACGCCATTTTCGAGATGTTCGTGTTCATCAAATTTTAGAAGGCACTAATGAAATAATGCGTGTCATTATTGCCCGCAGATTATTAACTGAAGGTGCCGGCCAGTTACTTTAATCGCTTTTGTCAATAAAATTGGCACCAATCAAACCGGGTAACAGTTCATATTTGTGTATTATCATGTTTAAGTTGATACAGTCCAGAGCCTGT
>JABSOJ010000103.1 GCA_013216005.1 Alteromonadaceae bacterium
TGTCTTCATTGCCTTTAACCTCAATGAGTTATGCTCACTTATAAGTATAGACAACAATTAGATGGAACAGAGCCAAATCTTTATAGATTTATCTTTATTTAAAGAAATTAACGAACGAGATCAATTTCTTCACATAATTTTTCTAATTCCCCAAGGCTGCGTAAGGTCATACGGTGTAATGCGTCAGCGTCGGGTTTAATTATTTTGTTGTTTTTTACCGCTGGAATAGTTAACCAGTCTTGCCAGTTAAAACCTTCTCTCTCTTTTTGATTGAAGGAAATAGGTTGGATAATGAGTGCGATAGGTTTTTGCAAAACGTGCTCAATGTTTACTTGCGGGTAAGGGCTGTTGACTTCTTCCCACGGATTACTGGCGCGGCAGATATCCAAATGTTGTTGGGGCCAGCTTCCTTTGGCAATTGTTGTTAAAGGGCGAGACCATAATTCGTAAAAAACAGTGATTTCAGGTTTAGTGCTATATTTTGCTTTAATGACATTAAGATCAGCAAGAAACTTTGACGATAAGTGCTTACCTTTTTCTGTGTGTCCGGTTAATGTAGCAAAGTATGCTATTTCACTGGCAATATCTTCAAAAGTATTGGGTTGTGAATAGACAACGTTAAAACCCAGTTTTGTTAAACGGGCTAAATCATCACTTGGAGTGCCGCTTTTCCAGGCAATAATTAAATCAGGCTGTAATTCTATTATTCGTTCCAGTTGTAATCGAATATAGTTTCCAATACGGGGAATATTTTTCGCTTTTTCAGGGTAATCTGAAAATTCTGTCGTGCCAATAATTTGTTCGCCTGCACCTATGTCAAAAAGCATTTCTACAATGTGAGGTGATAAAGCGATAATGGTAGGTTTTGATTTATTGGATCCTGTTGGTATTTTTTCCGCTGAAGTTTGAGCATGCGCTATTGCAATGTTAAAAAACAAAAAATAAAGGCAATATTTTAACCGGAAAATTGGTTTGCGTATTGATGGTGTTTTTAGTCGTATTGTTTGTTTTATTATTTGTTTTGTTATTAATTTTATAACCAGCAGCGACAATTTCATTTTTAGTTAACTTCTTAATATTAGATCAATTTTTATTTTTATTAATTTAAGCTTAGCAGATGTGACTGAATTGATAGGTTTTTTTAATCAACAATCTAAATCACCTTACGTTATTCTTACTCATCAAGCGTACCAATCAAGATCACCAATCAATGCCTTTCTGGGCTTTTACACCATTATCAAAAGCATGTTTTATTGATTGCACTTCGCTGACCGTATCAGCCAATTCAATGATTGCACGGTGACAGGCCCTACCGGTAATAATTACATGTTGCATTGGCGGACGATTAATGAGTGTTTCAATCACATCATCCAGGTCCAGATATTTATACGACAGCATATACGTTAATTCGTCAAGCAATACCAGATCGACAGAATCATCATTCATTAAGCGTTTACTTTCTTTCCATACTTTTTTTGCCGCAGCAATGTCTGTTGTTTTGTCTTGCGTATTCCAGGTAAAACCCGTTGCCATTACATGAAACTCAACGCTTAGCTTTTCAAGCAAGTCCCGTTCACCACAAGCCCATGTGCCTTTGATATATTGCACGACAGCGGCTTTTAAACCATGACCAACTGCACGGGCAACCGTACCAAAACCTGAAGTTGATTTTCCTTTACCATTGCCGGTGATCACTATTAATAAACCACGCTCTTCTTGTGCCGCGTTGATCCTTTCATCTACTTTATCTTTGAGCTTTTGCATCCGTTGCTGATGTTTTTGTTCTTTGTCTGTGCTCTGTGCTTTAGCTGAATTAGTTGAATCTGTCATCTTGCCTCCTAGTTGTTTCGGGTTCGATACATAATGAGTAAAAAGAATAGGCTACCGAATGCTGAAGTAATAATGCCGAGAGGAATTTCCGCACTCTCGAGTGCCGAGCGGGCAATAACATCAACCCATAATAAAAAACTTCCGCCAATTAAGGCACTGCCGATTATCAGCGGTAAAGTGGTAACGCCAATGACTTGTCTAACAATATGGGGCACCATTAAGCCGACAAAACCTATACCGCCACAGTAAGCGACAATTGTTGCGGTTAATGCCGCGCAAAGAGCTAACATCAATAGTCTTAATTTATCAACATTCACGCCAAGACTTGCGGCACTTTCGTCACCTAAAAGCAAGGCATCAATTTGACGATGTAAAGCGACAATTATCACCAGTGCGATGATAAGAATGGTAGAAATAACATAAAAGTTGCTCATTTCAACCCGCGCCAAACTGCCCATTAACCAAAATATAACCCGGTTAGTGGCAAAAGGATCACCAAGGTAAAGCAGGAATTGACTGATTGAACTAAACATAAATGATACTGCAATACCTGTGAGTAATAACTGTTCCATACTTTTTAAGGCTTTGGCAATTATTACCACTAAAGTTACAGACGTTAATGCGCCCACAAAGGCGGCTAATGGCAGTGCAATGGTCAGTTGATTAGCTACGGTAATATTGGCGATGGTTGCGCCGAGTGCAGCGCCAGAAACAATGCCGAATAAATAAGGATCGGCTAACGGGTTTCTGGTGATGTTTTGTAAAATAGTACCGGCGCAAGCTAAACCAATACCTGTAACTAAACCGACTAATACACGGGGCAGTCGAACTTGCCAGACCACCATTTCGGTGACCTTGTTTTGGCAAACACCCGTTAAGCAGGAGATTAATTCTTGAGTACTGATACTGGCAGGACCGATTGTTAATGCCGCAAAAGTACTGGCCAGACACAAAATGGTTAAGAGAAAAATTTTGACGGAAAATTTACTCATGGCTTATTACCGCTGTTTGTTCATCTTTGCTTGTGTTTAATTGTTTATTGTCTGAAGTGGTAATATTATTAGCCAGATGAAAATAAACTCTGGCAACATTCGTTATTGGATCTTGTTCCCGTTGGCATGGTAATCGAAATACCTCGGTTAAAATTTCGGGATTCAGGACTCTTTCAGTAATATCATCGGCAATGATTTTGCCTTTATTCAGTAAGACTAAACGCTGACAATATTGTGCAGCAAGGTTTAAGTCATGTACTGTCATGATCACGGTAATATTTAAATCTTTCACTAATTTTAAAATTTGATGTTGGTAATAAACATCCAGATGATTGGTTGGTTCATCTAAGATTAATATTTCAGCTTTCTGCACTAATGCTCTGGCAATCAACACTCTTTGCTGTTCGCCACCTGATAAATGGTTATATTGACTGTGCAGTTCATTCGTTAAGCCTACTTTTTCCAGTGCCAGCGTTATTTGATGAAGGTCTTGACTATTATTAAAAGAAAACAGGGTCTTGTGGGGTAACAAACCCATGCTAACCACGTCGAATACACTTAATGCAAATATGGGCGTTGCTTTTTGTGCCACCACAGCGAAGTGCTGAGCTAACTGTTTAGCACTGTAGTGATTGATGTCTTTACCTTTGAAATTAATCGTGCCGGAAAATTCTTTCTGTTGATTCAATATACAGCGTAATAGACTGGTTTTTCCCGCTCCGTTAGGACCAATAATGCCAACAACTTCACCTTTATTGACACTCAGATCAATATTATTGAGGATTGTTTTACCATTCACTTTCCAAAGCAGTTGCTTAATACAAAGTAAAGCAGACATTAGTGGTGATCCCTCAGTAGCGGTTTGGTTGTTTGGCGTTTTATTGGAAAAAACATTTTTATTGTCAGTCTAAGCACCTGAATTATGTGGTTTTTTTATTTATATATTAGCAGAAAATATAAAATATATGAGTGGAAGTGATATTCACCCGGCTTGTGAAGCAGAGGTTATTCAATTACAACTCACGTCTATTCCCGTACGGGTATGATGCTATAAACCAAATCAACTTTTTTAAAGTCGAAAATTGTTTTGCGTAGGATGGGTTAGCCGAAAGCGTAACCCATCAAAACATAGTTTTACCAACCTAGCCACCAAATGTGATGGGTTACTCTGTTGGCTAATTTATCTCGCCTGTTTATTTAGCATAGAATTAAATGTGATATAACCTAGCCGATGCCATTAGCGATATATTCTTGCTTCATTATTTTGTCGTCAGGTATCTGACTGGTAGTTCAGAAAGCGAGTAAGTGTACAGTGAGTCGCACAAGAGGTCAACGTTAGAGGTTTAGAGCTTTAGATGGCTAACTTAAAAGTATGGAGGGGTATTTAAATTAAGTATAATAATTGGTATAAAAAAGAGCTGCAAGCAGCTCTTTTATTAAGGTAAATTGTATCGATTGGTAATAAATAACGTATTTTTAAGAAAATACGTATTTCATAAAAACAGAATTACCAGATTTTTACACGTTTCTCAGGTGCTATATACATTGCATCACCTTCTTTCACATCAAATGCTTTATAAAACTCATTCATGTTAGATAATGCACCTAATGCACGGAATTCACCTGGAGAATGAGGGTCTGTAGCAACACGGTTACGCATTGATTTTTCGACAATTTTAGAACGCCATATTTGAGCAAAGCCCATGAAGAAACGTTGATCACCTGTTAAGCCATCAATAACCTGTGCTTCTTTGCCGTTCAGTGATTTTTTATAGGCTTTATAAGCGATAGTAACACCTGACAAGTCACCAATGTTCTCACCTAACGTAAGCTCACCATTTACATTCAAGTCATCAAAAACTTTATAATCAGCATATTGCTTAACTAATATTTTAGTACGTTTCGCAAATTCAGCCAGATCTTGTTCTGTCCACCAGTTACGTAAATTACCTTCAGCATCATATTTACTGCCTTGGTCATCAAAGCCGTGACCCATTTCGTGACCGATAACCGCGCCAATTCCGCCGTAGTTAACGGCATCTTCAGCTGCCATATTAAAGAAAGGAGGCTGTAAAATCGCTGCCGGGAAAACTATTTCATTAACGGTAGGGTTGTAATAGGCGTTAACTGTTTGTGGAGTCATGCCCCATTCCCACTTACGGATTGGGCCACCTAGTTTTTCAATTTCTTTTTTGTGTGCAACATTACCCGAACGAATAATGTTACCTACAACGTCATCGGCTTTAATTGTTAAAGAACTATAATCTTCCCATCTATCTGGATATCCAATTTTAGGCGTAAAAGCAGCTAATTTAACTTGTGCGGCTTTTTTAGTATCAGCAGACATCCATTCAAGTTCGTTAATGCTATCACTGTAAGAACCTCTGAGGTTTTTTACTAAAGCGCTCATTCGGGATTTAGCTTCAGGGGTAAAGTGACGGCTAACATAAACTTTACCGATAACTTCGCCTAAGTTTCTGTTTACTACGGCTACACCACGTTTCCACTGTGGTCTTTGCTCTTTACGGCCGTTAAGCTGTTTTGAGTAGAAGTCAAAGTTTTCGTTATCGATTTCTTCTGTTAAGTAGGGAGCAAAATTGCTTAATGAATGGAAGGTTAAATAAGTTTTCCAGTCTGACAAAGAGGTTTCACCGAAAGTTACACCAAATCCTTCAATATAATCAGGTTGGTTAATAATAATATCTTTTTGAGCTGCGACACCCATTGCAGCAAGATATTTATTCCAGTTAAATTTATCGGTTAAAGTATTAAGCTTTGCAACATCGAATTTGTTATATCTTTTTGCACTATCTCGTGTTTGAACCCGTGTCCAATGAAAACCAGCAAGTTTAGTTTCAATTGCCATTATAGTTTGTGCAGCGGTTTTTCCGTCTTTTAAACCAGCTAAATTAAACATGTTTTCAATGTGGGCAATGTAACCTGCCCGTAAAGAAACAAAGCGCTCTGCTTCATTGAAATAATAATCTTTGTCAGGTAAGCCCAGGCCACTTTGCCAAATGTGAGTGGCATAACGGCTAGAATTTTTTGCATCTACACTAATATATAATTCAAAAGGACTTCCTACACCAACCGCTTGGTATTCACCAAAAAATGCTGCTACTGCATTTTTATCTTTAAGGTTTTTGATGTTATCAAGGATAGGTTGTATTGGTGCCATGCCGGCTTTATTGCGTGTTTCTGAGTCCATAAAAGAACGGAATAAGTCAGCTACTTTTTGCTCATCAGAGCCCATTTTTAAGTTTTTAGTCGCTGCTAATTCTTCAATAATGGCTTTAACATCGCTATCGGATTGATCGCGCAGGTCATAAAAAGAACCAATGGCTGTTTTATCGCCAGGGATTTCATTTGTCTTCATCCAGCCACCGTTGACGTGCTGGTAAAAATTATCCTGAGCGCGAACCACTTTATTCATATTAGCTCTAGTGATACCAGAGACTAAAACAGATTTTTTCATTTCATGGCTAATAGTTTGTTGTTGTACTGTGTTTTCGTTTGTTTTTGCTGTGTCCTGGGTACAACCAGCAACAAACAATAATGAAGTACATACTGCACTTGTAATTAGAGCTTTCATTGTTTACTCACATGTTAATGTTTTAAATATTTAGGTGTTTATTGTTTATTGTTTATAAATTTTGATATTGAATTCTGTAAAAGGTGCCACTATTAGACACTATTTCAAGATACTAAGGGTTATTCAGAGAAAATTCTAGTCGGTGAAACATCTGTTTACATATTATCGACAATATCAATAATGGCGCAGATTATAGTATGAAGTATTTTTACCAACATTAGTGAATTAACGTTTTGTTTACATTTGTTTTTGGGAAACCATCTGTTTCAGGACAACAATTCAGGTTAAAAATAGTTTCACTGCACATTCGCACATTTCTTCAATATTACTGGTGTTTTCATAAATGCCATCTATTGATAATCTGGCAATACCATGCAAAGTACCCCAAGTGACCTGTGCAAGTCGAAGTGTATTTTCAGTGTTCGGCATTATGCCTTTTTTTTGCCAGATTTTAGTCATTTCTACTTGATATTGAAATATGGGGTAGGCTACCTCGCGCAGTGCTTGTGTGCTTTTTGCTTCTTTCCAGATAATCCGGCCAAACATTAAATCGTAAAGGCATGGATTGTCAGTGGCAAATTTTACATAGGCATGAACAAATTGCCGGAACTTCATTTCATTGGATAATTTATCATCATCAAAAATTGCTTTTGACTGTGCCTGCCATTTAATAAAACCTTGAGTGGCAATTGCGCATAACAAATCGTTTTTATCTTTGAAATGATGGTATGCAGCTGTTCTGGAAACACCAACTTTTTCTGCAAGTTTTCTCAGTGATAAATTTTCGACACCAGCGTTTGTTATCAGCAAGGTTGCTGCTTTAATTAAACTAACTTGTAGATCGCCATGATGATAGCGGGATTTTTTGTTAGGTTTTCTTGTTTTGTTTTTTGTTAGCTTTTTTGTGATATTGGTCATTGGTTATTGTTTATAGTGTTTTTCTATGGGGTATAACCACATTAGAAAAAATTATTCCGGCAACTAAGGACATAAAAATTAAAAATGCTTGTGAGCCAATGTCTGTTGAGGGGACCATTTGCTCGCCTGAAACTAAACTGTTTAGTCCTATATAAACTTTACTTCCAGGAACAAGTACGACTAAACCAAGTAGCCTGACAATGCTTGAAGGTAAATTCATGAGGCGTGAAAATAAATTACTATACATCCCTAATGCGAAAGCACCAAAAAAAGCGCCAAGCGCAACACCTAAATAGCTACCAGCCCAAACACTGACTGAGTAAGCGATATAACCGGAAATAATGCCCCAGGGGGCGTCTTTTAATCTCGCTTTAAATAAAATAGCCAGACTAATTGATAAAATTGTCAACGCAACCCATGAAGTCCACATTGGCGTGGATTGTGGAGGGGTAAATGCTACTTTTCCCCAGAATAAATTCGCCAAAGCCATACCAAGTACCGCGCCAAAATATAATTTAAATAGCATCATTACACCGTCCATGATGCGTGCCGTACCTGACATTAAGTGTCTGGCTGCTAGTTCTGACAGTCCTACGGTTAAAGATAAACCCGGAATAAAAGCAATGATGCTGGAGAGGATAACCATAGGCACATTAATGCCAGGATCAATGAGTGTTATTGCACAGGCAAGCAAAGAGGTCGTTAACGCGACGACAGGCTCTAACATTTCTGTTACTGAGGGGGAACGCTCTGACCAAACTACAAAAAGATAAGCGATAAAACCCAATAATGTCGACCAAAAAACATCATTCCAGCTCGTGCGCATTAACATGGCAAATGCACCGCTTGACGCACCAAATGCCAGAAATGTTAATAAAAATCCGTAGGGGGGAGGTTTATTATTAATTTCATTTAAGCGTTCAATTGCTTCGGCGAGTGTTCTTTCACCTGAGGTTAATTCATCAACCAGCTCATCAATCCGTGCTAAAGATCCTAAATCTATATCACCAGGAGGAACCCGCACTAAGTGATTATATTGCTGGTCGTCATCGTCATCCGACAAGATAAAGGTTAAAGAAGTCGGAGCTATAATGAAAGATGCTCGCAATTGTAAGAAATTTGCAATGCTTTGTAAGTTATCTTCTAAACGGTATGCCGTAGTCCCTAATTTGTGTAATGCTTTTCCAAGTCGGATAATAAATCGACGTTTTTGATAGAAATCATCTGTTTGCGGCATGTAAAGTCTTGTCCAAAATTGGTGCTTGTTTTAGTCTATATATAATAAATGATTTTTGAGATATTCCCAAGATAATAAGGAAATGAAAATGGCGTTATTAATAATTCTTGCAGTACTGTTTGGCGGTGTTGGTTTAATGGTTGTATTCGGTGAACGTTATGCAAAACCAATGAACTCAGAACAGCAGGCAAAATTTTCAAAAATTGCTATAATTTTGGTTTTTGTTTTACTCGTTTCAGCCATAGTTAAAAATTTAATGTAAAAACTTAATGTAAAGAATTGATATGAATATCAGGAATAGAATAAAAATAATTTTATTGGTGAGTTTAGCTGGTGTTGGTTTCGATCAATTTACCAAAGCATTAGCAACCCAACATCTGAGTAAAACAGGTATGGTCAGTTATTTTAATGACATGTTGAGAATTGGCTATACCGAAAATGTTGGTGCTTTTTTAGGGTTGGGAAATGATTTACCTGAACATTATCGATTTTGGATTTTTGTCGTTGCAGTTGGGGCTTTGCTTTTAGGTTTGCTGAGTTATTTGATCCTGAATGTAAGGCAACCGACTTATCCTTTAATTGGATTGTCACTGGTATTTTCTGGTGGGCTCAGTAATTTTTATGATCGAGTCATTAATAATGGTGCTGTGGTCGATTTTATAAATATTGGATTCGGCCCTATCCGAACAGGGGTTTTTAATCTTGCGGATATGCTTATTCTTATAGGTTTATTTATGTCATTGCACCTGACAAGTAAACAATCAATCGAAGTGATTAGAGTTTAGATGACCATTTATGGCATGTTTTTTACCATGACAAAATGGTTGACTCTAGGCTGTCGAAATATGACCATTTTCAACCAATTTACCGTTTATATTTTTGGCTTTTTTATTATACCTAGGAAATCCCTCTTGGAGCCCTTTATTAATAAGGGGTTCTTCTATGGAATATTTGCACCAGGTTAGATGATGGGGTTTTTGTTCTTTCAACACTAAAAATAGAATAATAATAGTAATTAACTATACTAGTACCTTGACTCATTAATTATGACTGATTGAACTGTCAAAACACACTGGATAATTACTTGCTCTTTTGTGAATTCAATCAATCATTTTTACTGTGTTTAAGTACTAGTTATTAGACGTTCTAATAAATAAAGAAAAATGAGTAAACAAATATCTTCGGCTTTATGAGCAAATGACTGATTACCCGTTGTGAAGGTATTTATTTTGAACAATATCATTATACATTAACTCCAAAATGGGATTGATGGGGCGGAGCTTAAACACAGGTAAGCGTGTTGTCGAAAATTTCGTTTTTCGTACCTCTCGCTTTATACATGCTGACAACCCTTTATCCATCGGCTTCGCGTCACGCTATATCTGAAATGATAACACTTTGTTAATAAAATGTAATAGAGGAACAATATGGACAACGACTTCACAAACGCTAGTAATTGGATGAAGCATATACCGGACGGGACCAACTTTAGGAATATGCTAATTCCTGGCACTCATGATTCAGGTGCGATTGCTTCTTACAAATCTCTTAATTCTTTAGACACTTGGGACATGGCCCTTAATGGTAATCCCTTGATAAGATTGGGACGTGCAATGTACAGTTTTGTTACCAGAGTTAAAGATGATGGTTGGGGAGTAGCTCAAAATTTGACTATAACGGAACAACTCAATATTGGCATCAGATTTATGGATATCAGGTTGGGATTATACGACGGGAAATTGTATATTTACCATGGTGATGACAAGGACTACCGCTCGTCTTATCAACCGTTTAATGACGTCGCCCAAGAAATTTATAAATTCCTTGACAATAATCCTACTGACACCATCCTTATGTCAATTAAAAAAGAAACCGGTGATGATGTGAGCTCTCAGATGAAAGCACATATTGATAAAAATTCTAAATATTGGAATCTTAACAGTGATGCTACTCAATTAAGTCAGGATGTACGCGGAAAAATAATCGTAATGGATCGTAGTGATATTCTTATTAAATGTGGCATTGGCTTCCCAACAGGTACCTACAACCAAGATGTATACGAGGGCTTGGACATAACAACAAAAGAAGCATATGCAATAGTAAGCCTTGATGATTCAATTGAAGACCAAAAAGAAATCAGGATTAACTTTTTAAGCGCAAGTGGACTACCAGCGCCGGGTATGGGGATTTCGTTATTCTCTAACGATGTAAATCCATACATAGAAGGTTACTTAGCTGATAATTCGCACTTAAAATATGCTGGAATAGTGGCTATGGACTATCCTACAACAAATCTTTGTAATGAAATTATAAAATCCACATTACGGACGCATGCTCAAATTTAAATTGCAGGAAATGTAGACGGTGTAGCTGACGTATTATAAGCCAACAATGGCTAATGGTAAGTTGCAATAAACAGAGAAGTCACCTCAAGCATCATAAATACTCTAGTTATTTGGGAAGGACCCCAATTATACTGGAATGACCCAATTTAATGGGTGGAACCTACCAAAAAATATAAAGAAAACACAGTCTTGTTCACAAAATTTTTTGTGGTGTCCCCTTGACCATCAAAATTCAATATTAATACTCTTTTATTTGCTCTGACTGATGAATATCTCATTATCAACAGGAACAAATTGTTCATCGCTAGCAACACCTAGGGTTACTATCTGCTGCCCCATAACGCAACGTCCTGTTAGATGATCAAAGTGACTTGAAACCCCCGGCATTTTTTTACCACGTCTTATTTTTACCGAATCATCAATAACAAAGGCACTTAGTTTATTTTTAATACCGGTTTTAAGTACCTTTTTGGCTGTTAACAATTGTAGTTTTCGCCAATCAAGATCTTCTCGGTTGAGTAGGTCATATAATGCGTCTTTTTTGGCGATTGAAAAACTTAATAAAGCATCTCTGGAAAACATTGCTACTGTGTCAACTTTTAGCCAAACCCAAAGCATTAACAGATAGACAACTTCGCCCACAGGTGTGCCTGAATGCTTGTTGAACTTTGATTGGCGTAACATAACTTGAAAGTTAATGCTCTTCCAAGTCGAACTAAATGTATTATCAATATTGAGGTTAGATTGATTCAGAAAATCAGCTGTAAGCGATGGTAAACCTAAGTTTTTTGTGGCAGAATTCACGTGATGTCTCTTGTGGTTTTTTACTCTGTCTAGTT
>JABSOJ010000104.1 GCA_013216005.1 Alteromonadaceae bacterium
TAAGTTTATTTAAAATTGCCATTATTGGTCAATTTTCGAACTTTATATAAAAATCCGCTTAACTACATGTTATTAAGTTTATTTTTAATTATTTATTTTTTATAAAATTGTACGGAATGTAGGATATATAATTACTGAAAGCTTGAAGTTCAGGCTTTCAGTTTGCATCTGTATGGTTACTCGTTTGATCCTGCTAATTGTTTTTTGGTATAAGCTGGTTTTTCGTGTTTTTCACCCATGTCGTCGGCAAGTTCTTTGGGTATATAATTTTCGTCATGTTTGGCTAATACTTCACTAGCTTCAATGACCAAATCACTGGTTAATACACCGTTAGCAACAATTCCCTGACCCTCTCTAAATAAGTCAGGCAATATACCGTCATATTTTACGGTTACGGTAATATCAGATTCATTAAATTCTATTGGCATTTTCATATCTACTAACTTAAAGCTGACTTTTAAGCTTTCTTCATCTCTATGCACGCTTCCTGGAACAACTAATCCACCAATACGTAACCGTTGGCCATTAATTGGTTTAATTCCGTTATCGGTTTTACCGTAAAGGATTTCTGATGGTTTATAAAATAAATCGATATTCTGGCTAAGGGCATATAAAACTAAACCTGTGACAACGCTTAAGCCAATGAATATTGACGCAATAATAGTTAAGCGTTTCTTACGGCGTGGGTTCATGATAAAACTTCCTTAGGATCATTTTGTTTAGTTTGTTTAGTTTGTTTCTGTTCTTGTTGCCCTTGTTCCTGCGTCCGCTGCATTTCAGCAGCTTGACGTAATTTCATTTCACGTTTTTGGCGCTGAGCGATTTGTTGTTTAATTTTTTTAGAACGGCTGTTACTTGAAATAACTAATAAAGTTAATATCACCGCAGTTGCTCCATAAGCTAGCCAAACATAAAAAGCATAACCACCCATATTTAAAAAATCAGTAAAACTATCAAATTGCATTATTTGTTCTCCGAAATCACTAAATCACGTACCCAGGGACGAATGCTATTTCTAGCTAATATTTCTGTGCGAAAGCGGATACAAATAATAGTTGCCACCAAAAGAGCAAAGCCTAGAAAACAAAATATGAAAGGCCACAGCATATCAATTGTCATTGATGGTTTACCAAGTTTACTGACAGTTGACCCCTGATGTAATGTGTTCCACCATTCTACTGAATATTTAATAATCGGGATGTTGATCACGCCAACTAAAGTTAAAATACCTGCGGCTTTACCTGCTAAGTTTTTATCTTCAAACGCATTATGTAATGCGATCACCCCAAGATATAAAAATAATAAAATCAGTTCAGAAGTTAAACGGGCATCCCAAATCCACCATGTACCCCACATTGGTTTCCCCCATGCAGAGCCAGTTAATAAGGCGATAACAGTAAATGCAGCACCAACGGGAGCCATTGCCGCAGCAGAAGCATCAGCTAATTTCAATTGCCAGACTAAACTACTAAATGCTGCGATAGCCATGCCAACATAAATTCCCATTGAAAGTGAAGCAGCAGGAACGTGAATATAAAAGATCCGAAAACTATCACCTTGCTGATAGTCCGCCGGGGCAAATAATAAAGCCCAGACCAGTCCGGTACTTAAAATAATTATTGTAAGTGCACTGAACCAAGATAATATTTTACCAGTAAAGTGATATGCCACTTCTGGATTTGCATAAGGATGTAACCATTTCCACATGTTAGTTTGTACTCACTTTTAATGCTGCACTTACAGCGAATGGAGCTAAAGTTAAAGAACCAAAAAATAAAGCAGCAATTATAGCAAGTTGACCGCTGTAAGATAAGTTCATTGCCGAGGTATCAATTGCGCTAGTGGCAAAAATCAGCACTGGAATATATAAAGGTAACACTAACAAGCTGAGTAAAACACCGCCTTTTTGTATTCCTACAGTGAGTGCGACACCAATAGCGCCTAATAGGCTTAGTACAGGTGTTCCCAGTAATAAAGTCAGCATTAATGCACCATAACTGTTTTCATTCAAATGCAGTAAAACCGCCAAAACAGGGGCGATAAAAATTAACGGTAAACCTGTTACTAACCAGTGGGCGACTATTTTAGCTAGCATCAAAATAAATACCGGATGTGGACTCAACAACATTTGTTCGAGAGAACCATCATTATGATCAGACTTAAACAATCTGTCTAAAGACAATAAAGTAGATAAGAGAGCAGCTACCCAAATAATGCCGGGAGCAATTCTTGATAATGTGCTGCTTTCAGGCCCTATGCCAAGGGGAAATAAGGTAACTACGATTATAAAAAATATAATAGGGTTTAAAATATCATCGCGATGGCGAAAGGCAATTGTCAGATCTCTTTTAATAATGAGCGTAAATGCACTGCGATATGAAAGTGTGTTATTGATTACCATTGTCATCACTCTTTATTTTGAACATAAGCTGGGACCTGTAAGTTAAAAATTGTAAGCTAAAATTGGTAAGTTAAAACAATTTTTTTAACTTGTTCATCAGGTAATGATAAGTCTTGATGTGTTGTTAAAATAACACACCCTCCTTGTTTAACATGTTGTAAAAACAACTTTTCCAGTTTTTTTACACCGAGTTTATCAATAGCCGTAAAAGGTTCGTCTAGGATCCATATTGGCGCTTTACTTTGCCATAATCTGGCTAATGCTATTCTCCGATGTTGTCCCGCGCTTAAATGTGAAGCTAGTGCATCTTCAAACCCGAGTAAATTGACCTCTTGCAAAGTCTGTTCAGCGGTTTCGAAATCGAGCCCGTGTAAAGCTAAATTAAAGGCTAAATTTTCCTGAGCACTCATCTCTCCTTTTACGCCAGGCAAATGTCCTAAATAAAGGAGATTTTGATGAAAAAGCTCTCGATTTCTATTTATCAACTTATTGTCAAAATAAACCTTTCCTTCAAAAGGCTCTGACAATCCCGCAAGAATTCTCAGTAAACTTGTTTTACCAACCCCGTTGGGGCCTTCAATTTGAACTATATCGCCCGCATTTATTTCAATATCCAATGATTCAAACAATATACGGTCTTCACGAATACAGGTGAGATTATTGGCACTGATTAAGGAAGGTATAGAGTTAGTGATTGACATATAGGCTAAATAAAATCCATGTTGAGTTGTTTGTTTTTACGCTTACTATCGGGATAGTTATTACCACAAAAATTGATTTGGATCCCAAGATGAACGTGGGCGATATCATACTATAACGGCGAGTAAATAATCAAAGATTGAATAACTATATTCAAACTCTGGTTTAACAGGGATGATAAAATAGTACAAATAGTGATAGAATTAACGATGTTTTTAGTTAGTCAGCTTTTTCATCACCGTAATATTGTCTGAATATACTATTTTTCCTGTTAAAACTAAATACTGTCTATATGTTGTATTACAACATAAAGATTGGAGATATGAATGATACCAGAATTAGGGCACTTCGCACTTATAGCTGCTTTAGCCTTCGCAATATGTTTAAGCATTATACCAATGATTGGTGTTTATACCCATCAACCAAAATTATATGGTTATGCTAGACCTTTAACGTTCGGCATGTTTGCTTTTACCGCTATCAGTATTTTTATTTTAGGTTATAGCTTTGTTATTGACGATTTCTCGATAGCTTATATAGCCAATCATTCTAATACCCATTTACCTTATTTTTTTAAAATAAGTGCTGTTTGGGGCGGGCATGAGGGATCTTTGTTGTTGTGGATATTTGCGCTATCTGGATGGACAATGGCTGTTGCCACATTCAGTAAAGGTATTGATGAAGCATTTATCGCTAGAGTGCTTTCAGTTATGGGGATGATAGCTGTAGGCTTTATGGCATTTATCATTTTAACCTCTAACCCTTTTGAACGTTTCTGGCCAAATGTGCCAATGGAAGGACGTGATTTAAATCCATTATTGCAAGATGTCGGTTTGATTATACATCCGCCAATGCTCTATATGGGCTATGTTGGTTTTTCCGTTGCTTTTGCTTTTGCTGTTGCTGCCCTTATGTGTGGAAAAATGGATGCCGCATGGGCAAGGTGGGCGCGTCCCTGGGTGGTTTCTGCCTGGATGTTCTTAACTGTAGGTATTGCGCTGGGTAGTTGGTGGGCGTATTACGAACTTGGCTGGGGTGGTTGGTGGTTTTGGGATCCTGTAGAGAACGCATCTTTTATGCCTTGGTTAGTTGGTACCGCACTTATTCATTCGTTGGCGGTAACAGAAAAACGCGGAGCGTTCAGGAATTGGACTGTTTTATTATCAATATTTGTGTTTAGTTTAAGTTTACTCGGCACCTTTTTAGTGCGTTCAGGTGTTATCACTTCAGTGCATTCATTTGCAGCAGATCCCTCACGAGGCGTGTTTATTTTGATGCTGTTGGGTATCGCAGTTGGCGGTTCTTTAACTTTATATGCTGTTAGAGCCAGTAATGTTGCCAGTTTTAGTCGGTTTGCTCTTTATTCACGGGAAACGGCATTATTAATTTGTAATATTATTCTGGTGGTCGCAGCTGTAACCGTGTTGTTGGGTACTTTATACCCATTACTTGTTGACGCTATGGGCTATGGAAAAATATCAGTTGGTCCTCCTTATTTTAACGCGGTATTTGTACCGATAATGTGTTTGTTATTCATCTTTATGGGCATTGGTCCACTGGTTCGGTGGAAAAAAGCTAAAAAAGGTGAACTTCGTAAAAATATAAGTGTTATATCGGTAGTTAGTATTATTTTTGGTTTAGTTTTTCCATTACTGTATGCCGGTGAATTTAATTTGCTGGTGAGTGGTGGTATGGGGTTAGCTTTATGGGTTGCCTTAGTGGCAAGTAAAGATGTTGTTAACCATAATAAATCAGCTAAAGGCCGTTCTAACTTAAGTCATATTGGAATGACTGTGGCGCATATCGGTATTGCGGTAACTATTGTTGGTGTTACGATAGTTTCAACTTATGAAAGTGAAACTAACGTTAAAATGTTAGTAAACGAGAAAGTTGAAGTTGCGGGGTATCAAATAGAGTTTAACGGGATAAAAGCGGTTGAAGGGCCAAACTACAGTGCTGAACAAGGTCAAATCAATGTTTATAAAAATGGTGATTTCGTTGCCTTTTTGCAACCAGAACGTAGAACTTACCGGGTTCAGACTATGGGGATGACCGAAGCTGGTATTGATCCGGGTTTATTCAGAGACATATACGTTGCATTAGGAGATCCTTTACCCGGTAATGCCTGGGCAATTCGTGTTCACTATAAACCATTTGTCAGATGGATTTGGTTAGGTGCTATTTTTATGGCTTTAGGTGGTTTGTTGTCAATGCTTGATAAACGTTATCGTAGAAAAGTGACAGCTAAACAAGCGGTTAAAGATAAAAATAAAAAGAAAGCCATTTATACGCCTGAAAGGGAACTTGTACCCGTTATGCTGACTGAAGCGGCGGTAGGACCATCATTGGATGTTGAGAAATAATGAATGAATAAAATTATACGTTTACTGCCCTTAGTTTTGTTTGTTTCTTTGGCTGTTGTGCTTTATCGAGGTTTATTCCTCGATCCACAAGCCATGCCATCGGCATTAATTGGTAAAAAAATGCCAGCGTTTCAGTTACCACAACTTGGTGATGAAACTAAAGTTGTAACAGAGAAAGACTTGCAAGGTAACATTATTTTACTCAATGTCTGGGGAACATGGTGTGTGTATTGTAAATACGAACATCCCTATTTGTTAGACATTGCCAAAAGTAAAAGAGTTGCTGTTTATGGGCTTGATTATAAAGATGTCAGAAAAGATGCAAAGGAATGGTTAGCAAAATATGAAGATCCTTATATATTCTCAATTTTTGATGAACTGGGCAAATTAGGTATTGAGTTGGGAGTAACTGCGGCACCAGAAACCTTTATTATCGACCATAACGGTATTATTAGAATGAAACATGTTGGGCCAATTGATGATAATGTCTGGCAACAGAAATTTTTACCATTGATTGAAATACTTGAATCTGAACAAAAGGGAAGTTTGTTATGATAATAAAAAGCTTACGGAATAACTTACGGATAGCTTTATTGGTATTATTCAGTTTTGCTGTATTTAGTTTATTAACAGTAAATCACGTTGCAGCGAGTCCTGTTGATACCTATCAATTTAGCGATGAAGTCACCAAAAAACGTTATCAGGCTCTAGTAAAGGAGTTACGTTGTCCTAAATGTCAAAACCAAAATTTAGCGGATTCTAATTCTCCTATTGCGGCTGATTTACGTCGCGAAGTTTATGAATTATTGCAACAAGGTAAAGCGGATATAGAAATCGTTGATTTTATGGTTAAACGTTACGGGGAATTTGTATTATATCGCCCTAAAGTTTCCAGTTTAACTTATGTTTTGTGGTTTGGTCCCGCCACGTTATTATTTATTGGTGTGCTGGTTGTCGTGTTTATTTTGCGTAGAAAGCCAGAAGTTAAACAAACTCAAACATTAAGCCAGGCGCAGCAGGATAAGCTGAACAGCATTCTTAACGGTGAGCTTAACTTAAATGCTGACAAAACGCCTGACGAAAATACCAAAGGTACTAATACTAATACTAATACTAATACTAATACTAATACTAATAAGAAGAATAAGTAATTTTCCATGATAGAAACACTCATAATAATTGTCTCCTTTTTGATTTTAATCATAGCTGTGGTTTGGTTGCCATTTGTTCGACAAATAATTAATCAACAACAGCAGGATAAGAAACTAACCGTTCAGCAAGCAAGTAAAACTGAACATGTCGATCAACGTGATGCTGAAAATGTTCGTTTATATCACGAACATAAAGAAGAAATAGACCAAGATTATCAACAAGAAAATATTGACGAAGAAAGTTATCGTTATTTATTGGCTGAATTGGATCAAAGTTTATTACAGGATATAGAAGCTAACAAAGCGGAAGATAGAAACCTGGCAGCTGAAAGTAAATCACTATCTATTTTATGGCCGTCTGTTATTTCGTTATTCGTCATTGTGTTTAGTTTTGCTTTGTACCTGAAAACAGGCGCTTATCAACGGCTCACGACGTCTGTTCAGGCACCTGTTCAAGCACCTGCTCGAAGTGATCAGACAACTGAGCAGCAGCAACAAGCTATTGCTCAAGTTAAGCACTTTAAAGAATTAACAGAACAAAACGCCCAAAACAGTGATGCCTGGTATGGTTTAGGGCAAGCTTTGGTTGGCGTTGGTCAATTTGATTTTGCAATGACAGCTTTCGATCAAGTTATTAGGATCGAAGGTGAACATGCCGATATTCTTGGGGTAAAAGCACAAGCTGCTTATTATCGAAATGATCAGAAAATTGATGGCACGGTTCAATTGTTGATTGATAAGGCTCTTGCACTGGATCCACTAGACCCTTCCACCAATATTTTGTTAGGTATGCACAATTATATGACACAAAACTACCAGCAGGCAGTCGCATATTGGCAAAAAGTGGTTAATTCAGGTCGTTCGAATGTTAATATTGCAGCGCTAAGTGAAGCGATTGTTGAAGCAAAAAGTCGTTTGGCACTTTCTAGCGGTAAGGCTAATAGCAGTGAAAGTAATAAGAGCAAATTAAGCATAGACGCAGAACAATCCGGCCCTCAATTAAGGGTAGAAGTGACGTTAAGCGAAGAGCTATTAAAGCAAGTGAAGCAAGTTAATCAAGGTGAAGACAAAGTTGTTTTTGTTTACGCCATTCCTACTGACGGTAGGAGAATGCCTTTGGCAGCAGTGAAAATTCATGTCAGTGATTTACCTGCCACGGTTATTTTAAATAACACCAGTGCAATGATGCCAGAAGCATCTCTAAGTAGTGTTGAAAGTGTTCATTTATATGCGGTTCTTTCGAATAGTGGCGGTGCAGGTCTTAAATCTGACGATTTTAAAGCACAAGTGAATGATATAAGTGTTAATACCACTCAACCTATTTATCTTGTAATAGACAGTATTGTACCTTAGAGGCTTGTAGTGATGGCACGATTTACAGCAGCAGATTCAGCGCCCAAAGAATTAATTGCTAAAAATGGTAACCGAACAGGTGTGTTATTAACAAATCTTGGCACGCCGGACGCTCCAACGTCTTCTGCGTTAAGACGATACTTGAACGAGTTTTTGTCTGATCCCCGCGTTGTTGAGATACCTAAATTTATCTGGTTATTTATTTTGCACGGCATTATTTTACGATTTCGCCCTGCTAAGTCAGCCAAACTTTATCAAAGTATCTGGACTGATGAAGGTTCTCCTTTATTAGTGAACACCCAAGCGCAACAAGAAAAAGTAAAGCAACGTTTAGCACAGGTTTATGGTGAAGATGTCCTTGTGAGTATCGGTATGCGCTATGGCTCTCCTTCAATAGTTGATGCTTTGAAGGATTTTCAACAACAGGGGGTAACTAAAATCGTTGTGTTACCTTTATATCCTCAGTATGCAGGAGCTACGACAGGTTCAACTTTTGATTCAGTTGTTAAGGAAGTAAAGAAATGGCGTTGGGTGCCAAGCTTTCATTTTTTGAGTAGTTATCATGACCATCCGCTTTATATAAAGGCACTGGCTAACACTATTACTGAATATATCGCAGAACATGGTAAACCGGATAAATTTATTTTCTCTTATCATGGAATGCCAAAATTATTTCATCAGCGTGGCGATCCATATTTTGATTTTTGTCACAAAACCACCGAACTCTTAATAGAAAAGTTAGGTTTTAGTGAAGATGATTATGTAATGACTTTTCAATCTCGATTTGGTAAAGCTCCTTGGTTGACTCCTTATACTGATGAAGTTTTGGAGAATTTACCAGGCCAAGGAATTAAAAAAATAGCTATTATCAGCCCTGCTTTCAGTTCCGATTGTCTGGAAACGTTGGAAGAGTTAAAACATGAGAATTTAGAACTATTTATAAATGCTGGCGGTGAACAATATCACTATATTGATGCGCTTAATGATCGCGATGACCATATCGATACAATAGTGGAAATTATAAAACCTTCATTATTGTAATGTTTAATTTACATTCAATTGTTATTTAATTGGATATACCGATAACAATTTTTAACAATATCTATTTAGCAAAATGCTGATTTTTGTCTAAGATAATAATACCAACCCCATAAATTAATTAATGGGATTGGTATTCTTATATCAAAGACAATGGAGCATGTAATTGTTAAATTCTACTGAACATGCAAATCGATTAGCCCTCATTCTTCAAGTATTGATTGAACTGGACAAACATGCGATAAATTCCAGTCCGTTAGTGGAATATGTTGCCATTGTTCATAAACTGTTAGCTAAGTTAATGGAGGTAAATAACTTTAGTCTGGCACTTCACCATAGTAAAAAAAATAGTATTCAATTTGTTTACCATGGCGATGAAATGGGTCGTGAAATCTGTAGTGAATTCGATTCCAATAGAGAAATTGAAGTAACAGATGAGTGGCAGTCACCAGTGGCTTGGGTGATTATTAATAAACAAAAATTGATTGTTACAGCGAATGAAGAAAGCGATAAAACCTTTCGTAGTACACCTTTAACGTCTGAACATTGGTTTGGGCTCCCACTTATTTCACACCAAGGCGATTGTCTGGGTGCGTTAATTATCGAAAGTTATACGCCAAATTTTATTTATACGGAAGAAGAGCAAAACATGCTTACTTTGTTTGGTTCGGTAGTTGCTTCAGACATAGAAAAACATACTAAAGAACAGGCTTTAGAAACAATCATTTCTGAAAGAACAAAGGCTTTAGCACAAGAATTATTGGGTAAAAATAAAGCTGAAAATTTACAACATGCCATTTTTGAAATAGCTGCTCTGTCAAATGAAAAAATAGCATTGTCCGACCTTTATCATAGTGTGCATCTTATCGTTGCAAAATTACTTTATGCCAGAAATTTCTCTATATTAATATTTGACGAGGAAACCAATGAAATTTCGTTTGAATATTTTGTAGATGCAAAAGAGGGTGAAACTCAATCCGGTAAAACTTTCCAGTTAGGTAAAGATTTCAATTCTTACGTAATTAATCAACGTAAACCTCTGTTGATATCGCCTGCGATCGCTAAAGCGTTAATTGACAAAGGAGAAATCCTGGATGGGAAAGCTGCTGATGATTATTCCTGTTGGTTAGGTGCGCCAATGATTGCGTCGAATGTGCTTCACGGCATTATTGTTGTGAAAAGCTATGACCCCAGTCATATTTATACAGATAAAGATTTAGATATATTAAGTTTTGTTGCGAATCATGTAGCCAGTGCAATTGAAGTTAAAATAAATACTCAAAACCGCTGGGAAGCACAATTAAATTTAGCCAAAAATCATCGATTGCTGGAGCAGCAAAATAACCAACTTACGACAGCGTTGAAGCAAGTTAAATCTACCCAGAAACAGCTGATTCAAAAACAAAAAATGGCATCTCTTGGTGGTCTGGTTGCGGGAATAGCACATGAAATTAATACACCTCTAGGGATATGTGTTACAGGGGTTAGTCACTTGGTCGAAGAAGCTAAAATTTTTCGTGAGTTGATTGAAAGTGATAACCTTACTGAAGAACAGTTATTCTCGTTTCTGGATGATATCGATGAAATTAGTACCATATTAGTTAATAATACTAAAAGAGCGGCACAGTTAATTCATAGTTTCAAACAAATAGCCGTAGATCAGTCTTCAGGTGAAATACGGCAGTTTAATGTAAAACAATATTTAGAAGAAATTGTTTTATCACTTAAGCCTATGTTAAGACGAACCAAACATATTATATCCATAAAATGTGATGATACTCTCACCGTAAATACTAACGCAGGTGCGATGTCTCAAATTATGAGTAATATGGTGTTAAATTCGATTAAGCATGCTTTTGGTGATGTTGAGCAGGGAGAAATTGAAGTCAGGGTCATTGAAAAAAAAGGAATTATTGTTTTTCAATATAAAGATAACGGTATAGGGCTTGATGAAAAAAGTTTGGCACAACTTTTTGACCCATTTTTTACGACTAAAAGAGGGGAGGGAGGCAGCGGTTTAGGCACTCATTTAATTTTTAATTTAGTCACATCTTCGCTACGAGGAAAAATTACCGCTCGGAGTGAAGTTGGTAAAGGTTTGGCGTACATTATTAATTTCCCGGCAAATAGGCCCTGTAAATAAGATTGTGTAACTGCCTATTTCAACTACTCTTAGCGGAGTTAAAAAATAGGTAGAAGATTATGAATAAAGTTGAACTTGAAATATTTGTTCGCGATGCGGCAAAATCAATTAAAACTGAAAAAGATCTTAATGATTTTAGTCAAATGTTAACTAAAATTACCGTTGAAGCAGCGCTCAATGCGGAATTAGATGATCATCTTGGCTATGCCAAGCATGATTCTTCTAATAACAATGAAAATAGTCGTAATGGCTTTTCCTCAAAAATGCTTCGTACAGAAGATGGACAATTTGAACTTGAAACACCAAGAGATCGACTAGGGAGTTTTGAGCCACAATTAGTGAAAAAACAACAAACACGTTTCACTTCAATGGATGACAAAATATTAAGCTTATACGCTAAGGGTATGACTACGCGTGAAATTGTTGAGACATTTAAAGAAATGTATGATGCTGATATTTCGCCGACCCTCATATCTAAAGTGACTGATTCAGTTATTGAAAAAGTGATAGAGCTGACGTTCCGCACATAAAGCTGAGATTTAAAATCTGAGTTGATTTTCAGTAAAAAGGGCATCAGATTTTAA
>JABSOJ010000105.1 GCA_013216005.1 Alteromonadaceae bacterium
AAATACATGGCTACATTTTATGACTTTTAAAGTCCATTTAAATCAATACCTTAAATGTGCGGAATGTAGGATAAAATGATGTGTTGGGCGAGTACCTAATAAATCAAAACGTTCAATTAATAAAACATCTCCATTAATTGTTTCTAGTACTTTTGTGCTTGCTACACGTCCAGGAAGCTGATATAACATACGCATTGTGGCATGCTCTACTTTTACGTGATTAAATAAATCATCAACACGGTTAAATTTAGCTAAATAAGAAACATCACGATCAGAAACTATTGTTTTTGGTCTTGCTCCACCCATACTTGAGCCATAAACAAATGCTTTTTTTGCTTCTTCAGGTATACAGTCATCATTTAAGATGCCGTCTTTTGACTTTAATAGCATAGGAATTTCACCTAGCGTGTTTTTGTTCTCTTTAGACTTTGAAGAACGGCTAGATAAGCTAAAAACTAATGAGCCAACCCCCATACCTGCACCAACCAACAAAAATTCCAGTGCATTTTTAGGTTTAGTCTTATGCAATGAAAGTATGATTTTTTCACCCCAAGAATCTGCCCCTGCATCTGATAAAACACCAAACAGACCTTTCATATTGGCTGTTGTATAAAGGATATCACTCAGAGGTAAATTGAGTGGGTCAAGTGCAAATGCATCTTCTCTTGCTAGATAACTTTTACCATAACGAAATTCACCAAACCTTTTTTTAACATCAAGTTTAACTATTCCGCAAACAACCGGACGATCTTCCAGACCATCCACAAATACAAACGCTTCAGAAATCATTTGATAATTCCTCCCGTATTTTCCTGGCTTTACGAGAGCCATGATCTTCAACCAACTCTAAACGTTCATCAATTGCAACCTGTAATAGATCTGATATCTCTAAAAATGAAAGTACATCGAATAATGCTTGAGAATTCACACCCACCCCGCGTTCAAGCAATGAGATAGTAGAACGACTAAGCCCAACCCGCTTTGCAAGTTCAGTTTGATCCATTGTTTCAGATCTGATTTTCTGGCACCGACCATATAGGCTAAATTAGGGTTACAGTTCAACAATGTTTTCTATTAATTTACATGAGTTCAAACCTATACAGGCTCTGAACTGTATCAACTTAAACATGATAATACACAAATATGAACTGTTACCCGGTTTGATTGGTGCCCAAGTTTAGGTACCAGTCCTCCGGCATCTTCAACTTGCTTTCTTGAACGACTAATTTCACCTCTTTTTCCGGTAAATGTAGGCACTTTTATCTCCTTGTGTGATAGATATAAAAATCTATAACGTATAAATAAATTAAACGCACTATCAGAGAGAGAGCAGAATAATTAATTATGTAAACACAACCAAAAGTCACTCTATACTCAGCTCAATCCCACTCAAAAAGTCAAACAAGCTTTCCCTGATAATAAGATCAGATAGTATCAATCTATCCTAAAGCATCGTAACAGCCACCAGACAAAAACCTTAACCAATTGAATCGGTTCACGATCCAACAAATAACTTTTTATAAGTTTAGACGCTTCTTGATATATCTTCAAATATTATTATTTGACACTTTGGACCTGCATTCAAAGGAACAAATTTTGAAAATAAAAAATAAAAAATAACAAATAACTTCATAATATTCTACGTATCACCCGAATAAAAACGCCTTTTGACCCCCTCAACCAACATATAATTAACTGGGATCAACAACAAAGTAATAAAAGTAGCAAACAAAATACCAAAGCTTAGCGACACAGCCATCGGGATCAAAAACTGCGCCTGTGTAGACTTTTCGAATAACAACGGCATTAAACCGATAAAAGTAGTTAAACTTGTCAGCATCACCGGTCTGAAGCGTGCGGCACCAGCAATCAATACCGCATTCATCAAATCATTCGTCTCTTTACGTTTTTTATTAATAAAATCAACCAAAACCAATGAATCGTTAACCACTACCCCGACTAAAGCCAACATACCCAACAGACTCATAATGGTTAACTCCATTCCCATTATCCAATGACCAACCACTGCGCCAATCATGCCAAAAGGGATCACACTCATTACAATCAAAGGTTGTAGATACGATTTAAATGGAATAGCCAAAAGCGCATAAATGATAAAGAAAACAAAAACTAATGACCAACCCAATGAACTAAAAGACTCTCGTTGCTCTTTTGCTTCGCCTTCTAACGAGTGATTTACCCCTGGATACTGAGTAATTAACTCATCTAAATAGCTTTTTAAATCAGCCTGTAAAATGGTCATGTTGGTATTAGTTTTTTCAATATCTGCAGTAACATTCACTGTACGATAAAGATCTACACGCCTTATAGCCGAAGGACTCTGCCCTGCTATTAACTTAGCGACATGAGAAAGAGGTACATTGCCACCCGCTGGCGTTGTGATCAATAGTTTTTCGAGGGTTGAAATTGAAGAACGTTCATTTAGTGGCAAACGGACCATCACTCGCACATCGTCCCTACCCCGTTGAATACGTTGCACTTGTGCACCAAAAAATGCGTCTCTTACCTGACGGGAGATTGCTACCCGAGTTAAACCTAACGCCTTACCTTGTTGGATTAATTCAATTCTTAATTCTTCTTTACCGTCAGAAAGACTATCAGCAATTTCAAATACTGTCGGGTAAGTGCTTAAATGTTCTTTAACTTTATTGGCAACTTCTTTTAGCGTATCCAGTGAATTTGCCGTTAATTGCACGTCAATAGGATCGGACGAACGTCCCAGTTCAGCTCTGAAAGTAAGGTTTTCAGCTCCGGGGATCACACCAATTAATTTACGCCATTCACGTACTAAATCACGGGAAGTAATACTGGATTCTCTTTTCTGAGGTGGAATTATTTCAAATCGCACACCACCAGAATGAGATACGCCACCGCGACCGCCAGTAGTTGCTAAAATATTAATAATGACACTTTGCCCTGTTTTTGCATCACGGTATTTATTTTGTAAGTCTGCGGCTTTGTCTGCCATGTTGATAATAAATTTATTCGTCACTTCAAAAGGGGTGCCAACGGGTAAAGTTAAGTTTGCACGTACGGTTTCACTGGGTATACGAGGGAAGAAAATAAATTTAGTCCAACCACTCATGATCAAAGCAACAATGATGATAAACACCCCTGCAAAAGACATTAACGTGGCTAACTTGTTGCGTAAAGCTAACTCAAGTAAAGGTTGATAATAACGTAAAATGGCGTGTTCAAACCCATCGGCAAACTTTTGCTGAAATGCTTCAAATTTACTTGGTTCACTTCTTTCATGACGCAATTTAATATTTTTCAGATGTGAAGGTAAAACAAATTTTGATTCGATCAACGAAAAGATCAAAACCGGGATCACAACAACGGGGATTTGGGCGAATAAAGCACCCCGTGCTCCATCAATAAAAGCCAAAGGTAAAAAAGCCGCTACTGTCGTTAAAATACCAAAGGTTACCGGTGTAGCAACTTCTTGAGTACCAACAATGGCCGCATGTTCGCCAGACTCGGCATTGCGTAAATGCGTATAAATATTCTCCCCGGTAACAATAGCGTCATCTACAACAATGCCCAGTACTAAAATAAAAGCAAACAAACTCATTACATTTAGCGTAACACCAAAAAATGGCATCACAATAAAAGCGCCCATAAAGGCAACAGGAATACCTACACACACCCAAAAAGCAATTGACGGACGTAAGAAAAGCGTTAATAAGGCAAAAACTAAAATGCCGCCTTGCATGGCATTCGTTGTTAAAGTTGAAATACGGGCTTTTACAATTTCGGAGTCGTCATCCCAAAAGCTTAATTCATAACCGTAAGGCAAGGATTCTTGTCGTGATTCAATATAATTTTTCACTTTATCGGCTACGGCTATCGCACTTTGCTGACCAATGCGATAAACATCAATAAAAGCCGCCTTTTTACCGTTAAACCTGGTTCTTACCGGTGTTTCTTCAAAGTCATCTTTAATTATTGCAATGTCATTTAAGGTTAATATTGAGCCATCGGGGTTAGTTTTTATCGCTATTTTTGCAAATTCGTTTTTACGGTACGCTTGTCCTTTTGAACGGATAAGGATATCGCCCCCCTGAGTTTTAATATTTCCGGAAGAAACATCTGTACTAGAATTTGCAATAGCATTCGATACCTGATTAATACTTAGATCATATTGACCTAATTTATCTTGAGATATCTCCAGAGCAATTTCGTAATTTCTCACACCGCTAAGCTCAAGCTGCGTTACACCGGGAAGTTGTAATAAATCGTCACGCACTTGTTCAGCAAATTCTCTAATTTCTTTTTCGCCATAAATACTGGCAACCGTTACGGCTATAACATCACGCTTTCTTTCGGCGATTGCAACAATAGGCTTTTCCGCATCAACCGGAAAGGTATTAATTGCATCAATTCGCGCTTTGATATCAGACAACATTTCTCTGGCGTCATAATCTGAGTCTATTTCAATACTAACTGAAGCACGTCCTTCAGATGAAGTACTTGAAATACTTTCAATACCTTCTAAATCCTGAACAGCTTCTTCAATGCGAATAGCAACACCCTGTTCAACATCCTCTGGCGTTGAGCCCCGAAGAGAAACATTAACCGTGATCCTATCCATTGAAAATGAAGGGAAAATTTCTAATGGTATTCTTGCAGACAAGCTAAATAGTCCAAAAAATAAAATACTGACCATAAGCAAATTAGCCGCCACATGATTTCGGGCAAACCAAGCAATCATTATTTACCCTCCGCTAAACGGGATTTTTTGCGTCTGTCTTTTAGCTCTGAAACCGTAATGCCTAGCTCTTTTGCTCTTTTTTCAAGTCTTACCTGACGGCCTGCTCTTTTATTTATGCTTGAATTAGCACTTTGCTTGTTAGCTCTTTTCTGATTAATGCTTTTCTGACGAGTAACACCACCTGCTATTTTTACATGAGTGCCTGAACTCACCTGGCCCAGAGGGGTTAAAACCAACTGCTGGCCTAACACCAGTCCTGCAGAAATAATTGCATCTTGCTTGTTTTGCCAGCGAATGGTCACTTCCCTGCGTTTTAAAACACTTCCTTTGGCTGAGTCTTCTACAATATAAACGTAACTGCCCTGATAAATAGCACTGTTAGGGATCACTAACGCATTTTCAATGACTTTACCGGTAATGTCAGCAGTAACATATTGGCCAATTTTAACAGGTGATGTCTGAGCATTATTGACTTCATAAGAATTATCAATTTGTGCAATAATATAAAGCTGTTGAGAAATTGCATCAATTGCGCCTTCAGTTCGTACAATTCTACCCTGCCAACGTTGTTCACCGATAAGTGTGGAGTTCAGCGTTACTTTAGCCTCAGAAAAAGTGTCGGCATTAGCTCCAACTGACGCTTTATTGCTATGACGATACTCTTCTGGCAAAACAACTAAATCCAGATCTTTATTATTTATCGGCAAACGAATTTCCACATAATCAACAGCGTAGATATCAGCAAGTTGAGTATTATTAGCAACCACCTGCCCTAAATCGACATGTTTTTTTAAAATTCGCCCAGCGTAAGGCGCAATCACTTGACTTCTTTCGAGCACAAGCTGTGCTTTTTCCAGTTTGGCCTGCGCTGATAAAACTTGTGCTTGAGCAGCTGCCAGTTGCGGTTTACGCAAGACCAAAGCGCCTGGTTTTTTACCTCTGCCTAATCGCTGCCAATCCACTGAAGCTTGCTCGGCCCTCGCTTGTTCTTCCAGTAACCCCTGTTTTGCAGACATCAAACTGGATTGATTAATTTTAACTTCAGCTTGATGATCTCTATCATCTAAAATGACCAGCACATCACCTTTTTCAAAAAAACCACCCTCTCTAAATTGGGGGCTAACGTCAATAATTTGCCCTGATGCCTGAGCGACTAATTTACTTTCTGTACGAGGTCTAACCGTACCGAAGCTTGTTAACATAACCTGATAAGATTGTGGTTTCAGCGTTAGTATTTCCACCGACATTTCAGCTGACTTCGCTCCTTTACCTCTGTTATTCTGTGGTGGGTTTTTAATAATAATTTGCGAAATTATCACGGTAAAGATGATAATCGCCGCTGGGATCATTAATTTTTTTACTTTTGTCATTGGTGTACTCATTATTTATTCTGCTTTTTCACCCGTGGTAGCTGAAGAAAAATCACCACCCAGTGCTACATGGAGTTTAATTCGGTTGGCAATCAACTGATGCTTAATTTGGATAACCGTACTTTGGGCATCATAAGAGCGGCTTTGTGAATCAAGCACTGTAATATAATTAACCAAACCACCTTGATACTGTTCAAAAGACAAAGTTTGTGCGGCAATAGCGTTATCTTGTGCTTTTAACATCATTTGATAACGCTGCTTCAAACTAGCTTCTCGGGTAACTGCATTTTCAACTTCCGCAAAAGCGCCGTATAAAGTGTCTAAATAACTTTGTTCGCTTTGTTTCAGGATTAATCGGGCTTTTTCTTCATTAGCAGCAAACTTGCCTGCATTAAAAATAGGCGCAGTTAAATTACCGAGCAGCGACCAGCCTAATGAGGATACCCAGAGGAAATCACTTAAATCACTGTCTTTATTATTAACTGAAGCCGTAATACTTAAGCGGGGAAAACGTTGTTTGTGGGCATAAGCTAATGCAGCATCTTTCGCCAATAATTGATACCAACTTGCACGAAGCGCAGGTTTACGTGAAATAAGTTCGGCGGGTAATCCCAGTGGAATAACAGATTGTAAAAATGGGTGTTCAGCGTTCTCCTTAACATCATAAATAACACCAGAAATAACATCCAAAGTGCCTTCAGGGTATTGACCCAGTAACAACTCAAGTTGCCGGATAGCTTGCCGCTTTTTACTTCTTTGCTCTGAAGTTCGCGACATTTCATTGTTCACTTCATTTCGAGTTAAGTAAACATCAAGCGCGCTATTTAATCCTTGCTGATAACCTGATTCTATACTTGCCAAATTTTGTCTGGTATTTTCAGTACGCTGCTGATACAAATCTACCAACTGACTTGCTTCAATAACCGCATACCAGGCAGTAACAACATCAGCCACTAACTGTTGCTTTGTTTGTTCAAAGCTTGCTTGCTGAGCTAATAGTGCTAAATTAGCTTGTTGATCTGCCGCCGATAACTTGCCCCAAAGATCTAACTCGAATTTTAAATTAAGATCTAACGATAAGCTGGTTGAATAAGGTGTACTTTGTGATGTACTTTTTCGACGAGTATCTGACAATGTCAAATCAAGTGACGGCCATAAATCACTGCCAGCAACAATTAACTGCTGCCCGGCAATTTCGACTGACATTGCTTGTTGTTTGAGTTGAAAATTATTATTTAACGCCAAATCCACTAAGTGATTTATTTGTGGATCTTTGAGTTGGTTAAGCCAGTCTTTTTTTACTTCGCCTTGCTTTAGCTCAGATTTTCCAACTTCTGATTTTCCAACGTCTGACTTGCCAAGTTCGGATTGATTTAATTGATTTTTAGACCATGCTTTGGGTGTATGAGATTGATGAAATTTATCATCCAGTTCACTTGTCGAGCTACAAGCGAGCAATAACATGCTCGTCATAGCTGAACACAATACCGGGCTAAATAAGGGCCTGAATACTGAACTAAATACTGAACTAAATAGTGAACGAAATGGTTTAAGGCTTTTAACCATAAACGAATAAACCTAAAGGTAATTTTACATCTTTTTAGTTTAGTTTACTTGTTACTATCTCCCAACTAACTTTACATAACCTTACAATATTTTATCCAGTATACTAGTTCACAGATAGTCGCTGACGGACAATTTCGAACAAGCAAACACCGGTTGCCACAGAAACATTTAAACTTGAAACACTGCCAGCCATAGGTAATTTTACCAATTGATCGCAGTTCTCCCGCGTTAAACGTCTCATGCCTTTACCTTCGGCTCCCATAACCAGCGCCATTGGCCCGGATAATTTTAAATCGTATAAACAAGTATCCGTTTCACCCGCAGTACCGATGATCCAAATGCCTTGTTCCTGTAAAGCTTTCATTGTACGAGACAAATTTGTCACCTGCACTAAAGGCACGGCTTCACCCGCTCCCACAGCTACTTTACGTACCGTACCACTTAAACGCGCTGCATTGTCTTTAGGGACAATTATAGCTTGTACACCCGCTGCATCAGCGTTACGTAAACAAGCACCTAAATTATGGGGATCGGTTACTCCGTCCAGAATCAAAAAGAAAGGGTGATCTCCTTTCGCTTCAGCTTGCTTTATTATATCGTCCAGATCTGCTTCGGTAAAAGTTTTACCCGGTCTAACACGGGCAACTACACCTTGATGTTGCTCATTGTCAGATTTTTCATCCAGAACTTTACGTTGGGAAAATTGTACCGCTATACCGTATTGTTTAGATAAATTAATAATAGACAACATTCGATCATCTTCACGGCCTTTCAATAACCATAATTCAATAAAACGTTCCGGTGCCGCTTTTAACAAAGCATCTACCGCATGAATGCCAAAGACTACTTCTTCATTTTTTGCCATTTTAAAATCTTCTTTAATTGTTATACCAATGGTTATTGCTTATTGCTTAGCTTTTAAGTGTTGATTTTTTTACGCGCATTTTTCCCAGGACGTTTTTTGCGATCAGAGCGTTTTTTAACTTTGTTTTTAACAGATTTCGTTTTATCTTTTTTGGGCGTTTTTTTCTTTTTGGGTTCAGTTGTTTCCACTTTAGCTGATGTTTGATCTTTACCAGCTTTTTTGGCTTTAGAAAACTTCGAAGATTTACCCGTTGAACTTTTACCAGTTGACCTTTTACCCGTTAAAGAAGCCCCCTGCTGAACCGCATTATCACCCACCAAGGTTAAATCAATTTTCTTTTCATCAAGATTAACCGCTGCAACCTGCACTTCAACCACATCACCAACATGAAATTTTTTCTTGGTATTTTCACCGGTCAAACACATCCTGACATCATCATAATGATAATAATCACGACCAAGTGACGTTATGTGGATCAAACCTTCAATATGCAAATTGTGCAAACGCACAAACAGTCCAAAATTAGTAACGGTTGAAATAACACCTTTAAAGGTACTGCCAACGTGGTCTTGCATAAATTCGCATTTCAACCAATCAGCAACATCCCGGGTAGCATCATCAGCTCTACGCTCTGTCATTGAGCAATGTTCACCTAACTGAATAACCGCTTCTTCCTCGTAACTGTGATATCCCACATTTACGGATGAATTTTCTTTTACCGCGTCTTTCTCAGTTTGCTGGCTATGCAAAATAGCTTTTATTACCCGATGAATAATTAAATCCGGGTAACGACGAATAGGAGAAGTAAAATGACTGTAAGACGATAAAGCTAAACCAAAATGACCAATGTTTTCGCTTTGATAAACCGCTTGTCGCATTGAGCGCAGTAACATTGTTTGAATAAGTTCTTGATCAGGACGACCAGCCACTTTTGCTAAAATATCACTGTAATCAGCAGGATCCGGCTGGTCTTTATCAGCCCCCATTCCAGTAAGTGAAATACCTAATTCAGACAAGTAACTTACAAAATTTTTGTATTTATCTTCACTTGGCTTGTCGTGCACGCGAAATAAGCCCGGCATTTTATGTTTCTCAACAAATTTAGCCGTGGCAACATTCGCCAGGATCATACATTCTTCGATAATTTTATGAGCATCATTGCGAATTAACGGTTCAATGGTTTCAATTTTTCGCTCTTCATTAAAAATAAACCGCGATTCTTCCGTTTCAAAAGCAATAGCACCACGCTTATTACGTGCTTGCATTAATGCTAAATACATTTGATTTAAGTTTTCTAAATCAGGCACTAAATCTTTATATTCTTCACGTAAAGCTTTACCAGTCGACGAATCTTCGCCAGTCAGAATAGCGGCGACCTTAGTATAAGTAAAACGTGCGTGAGAACGCATAACCGCCGGATAAAACGTTGAACCTGAGAGACGTCCGTTAGCACTTACTGTCATTTCAGCAACCATACACAGGCGATCTACATGCGGGTTTAACGAGCATAATCCATTAGATAGCTTTTCCGGCAACATCGGGATAACTTGACTGGGGAAATAAACAGAATTACCCCGGGAAATCGCTTCATCATCTAATTTTGAACCGGAACGAACATAATAGCTCACATCTGCAATGGCAACCCACAAGCGCCAGCCGCCTGATTTTTTAGGTTGGCAATAAACCGCATCATCAAAATCTCTGGCATCTTCACCGTCAATAGTAACTAGAGGTAAGTCACGTAAATCAACCCGATGTTTTTTAGCGAATTCGTCTACTTCATCTGATAACGTATTAACTTCATCCAATACTTCTTCAGGCCATTGATGTGGTAAATCATGCGCACGCAAGGCTATTTCAATTTCCATACCCGGTGCCATTTGCTCACCCAATACTTCAATTATCTTAGCTACCGGATTAGCGCGTTTGGTGGGTCGTTGAATGATTTCAACCACCACAACTTGTCCATGACGAGCGCCTAAACGTTGTTCTGGATCGATAAGAATTTCTTGTTGTATCTTTGCGTCATCAGGAATGATATAAGCAATATGATGCTCAACAAAATATCGCCCGACAATTGGTGCGCTTCGAGGTTCAATTACATCCAGTATACGAACTTCTTTACGCCCCTTTCTGTCAGTACGATCAATTAATATAGCTTCCACAACATCGCCATGGAAAACCCGTTTCATTTCATATGAAGAAATATAGAAATCTTTACCACGTTGCTTTGAAGCATTCTCAGGTTTGTTACTTAAAGGATCTGGAGCAAAGAAACCAAAACCATCTCTATGTCCAATTATTTTCCCTGTTAACACACTATTTTTTGCTGGTATGGCATATTGCTTAAACTTGTTAAAAATTAGCTGTCCACTATTTTCCATAGCACGTAAACGACGCTTTAAACCGATCAATAAATGATCATCCTGATAATTCAGCTTTTTAGCCAATACGTTAAATGTTGGAGGAATATGGGCCTGCTCAATAATTGATAACAGTAATTCACGGCTAGCGACAGGTTTTTCGTATTTTTGTGCTTCGCGTTGTAGATGAGGATCGTTTATGGTCACAGTTTAGTGCTTAAATTAATTTAATTTTTCCTTATTATATAGTATACCCAAACGACTTGGAAATGCAGTTTCAGGGCTAAACTAGATCATCAGAGCAAAGCACCCTTTTTATTTTCTAAATGTAAGCGATCTTTCAGTGGTTATACAGGAGTTATACCAATTTAAGGCGCACAAAAATGTGCGTTCTTTGAACACGTGGATTTGACCGACCATCCCGTATTTCGTTGATTTATCCACGCATCACTTTAAATGGATTCTGTTTAGTTACGAATAAACAACCCCGTCCCAAGGAACGAGGTAATTTAATCGCGTTAGGTGTCTTTTTTAATGAACAAAGTTTCTAGCTAAACTTAGAATTTTAGCAAAAAGCTATCCCTAAGCTCAATATCAACTTATTTCCCAATAACTTCGATAGAATAACTACGGAAACTGGAGTACCCGATAGCAGTATCAACCCCTCCCTGAACACCAAATAAGACTGACGAATCCAAGTCATTGTTAAGCCATGCACCATGCTCTTTTGTAAAACTCGATTCCGCAGTTTTTAGAAGTTGACTTTTAAAAACCATTTAAAAACATATTGTTATATAACAGCTAACAATCC
>JABSOJ010000106.1 GCA_013216005.1 Alteromonadaceae bacterium
TTTTACATATATAAAAATTTAGGAAAGATCATGAGTAAAAACAATTCTGATAAATTATTTGAGTCATTTTCGTCCGGCGGTTTAACCTTAAAAAACCGAACCGTAATGGCACCTATGACCCGTACTTTTTCACCTGATTATATTCCAACTAAAGAAGTTGCTGAGTATTACCGTCGTAGAGCTGAAGGCAATGTTGGCCTAATTATTACTGAAGGTACTTTTATTTCCCATAAAGCGGCAAATGGCTACGAACGTGTGCCAGCCATTTATGGTGAAAAGGCGTTAGCAGGTTGGAAACATGTTGTTGATGAGGTGCATGCCGCAGGAGGAAAAATAGCACCACAACTTTGGCATGTTGGTTCGGTGAGAAAAGAAGGAACAGGGCCAGATAAATCAGTTCCCGCCTACAGCCCATCGGGATTATTTAAACCTGGAGCCGAAAATGGCGTAGCAATGAGTCAAGAAGATATCAATGAGGTGGTTGCATCTTTTGCTCAGGCCGCCGTAGATTCAAAAAATATCGGTTTTGACGCTATTGAAGTACATGGTGCTCATGGTTATTTAGTCGATCAATTCTTCTGGGAAGGCTCCAATCAACGCACTGATAGTTATGGCGGCTCGTTAGAGAATCGTACTCGTTTTGCAGTCGAAATTGTTGAAGCGATCCGCGTAGCAGTTGGTGAAGATTTTCCAATTATTTTTAGGTTCTCTCAATGGAAGCAACAAGATTACAACGCAAAACTTTGTCAAACCCCTGAAGAACTAAAGACCTTTTTAGCCTTATTAAGCAACGCAGGTGTTGATATTTTTCACGCCAGTACTCGTCGTTTTTGGTTACCTGAATTTGAAGGCTCTGATCTGAACCTTGCGGGTTGGACAAAGAAACTCACCAATAAAGCGGTGATAACTGTTGGCAGTGTCGGTTTAGATAGCGATTTCACCGGTGAAGGAAGTAAGGATTTAAGTGGAACTTCAAACCCAACCAGTATCGATGGTTTGTTAGAGCGTTTAAATAATGAAGAATTTGATCTCGTAGCGATTGGTCGTGCCCTATTAGTGGATGCTCAATGGGTTAATAAAATTCGAGATAAAAAAGAAAATGAAATTGCGCCATTCAATAAAGAAGCACTGATGAAGCTAAGTTAGCGCTTGTTATTTATCAAAGTAACGTCAAGAAACTAAGCAATATTAAAATAATAGCTGACTAAGGATATCCCATGGATTTTGAATACAGTGACAAGGTTAAAGTATTAATAAATCATGTAACTTCATTTATGGAAGCGCATGTTTACTCTAATGAAGAAGAAATGCATAAGCAGGTAAGTATCGACCCTTGGTCAACGCCGCCATTAATGGAAGCGCTAAAAACAAAAGCTAAAGCTGAAAATTTATGGAATTTATTTTTACCTGTTGCTTACGGAAAATACAGCGCTGGCCTTACTAATTTAGAATATGCGCCTTTAGCTGAAATCATGGGTAAAGTAATGTGGGCACCAGAGGTATTTAACTGTGCTGCACCTGACACCGGCAATATGGAAGTGCTCGCTAAATACGGAAATGAAGCTCAAAAAAAACAATGGTTAGAACCTTTACTTGAAGGAAAGATTCGCTCTGCTTTTGCAATGACTGAGCCTGAAGTAGCCTCAAGTGATGCCACTAATATTGAACTACGTATTGATCGTGATGGTAATGAGTATGTACTTAATGGACGTAAATTTTATATCAGTGGCGCATGTCGTAAACAATGCGAAATTATGATCGTCATGGGTAAAACTGATGCTGAAAATGACAATCGTTATATCCAGCAATCACAAGTACTCGTCCCGATGAACACACCCGGTGTCACTATGGTTCGTCCGATGAAAGTTTTTGGATACGAGGATGCTCCAGAAGGGCATGCTGAAATAACTTTCGACAATGTTCGGGTGCCCGTTGAAAATATTATTGTTGGTGAAGGGAAGGGTTTTGAAATTGCCCAAGGTCGATTAGGCCCTGGACGCATTCATCACTGTATGCGTTCGATAGGTATAGCACAACGTGCTTTAGACTTAATGTGTAAACGTGTCAATGAGCGTATTGTTTTTGGTCGACCCATGATCAAACAACAATCGATACGTGAAGATATTGCCAAATCAGCTTGTCAAATTGAACAAGCCCGTTTGATGACCTTAAAAGCAGCGCAAAAAATGGACACCGAGGGTAATAAAGCGGCAAAAGATTTAATTGCGATGATCAAAATTGTTGCACCAAGTATGTCACTCGATGTTATTGACCGAGCAATTCAATGCCATGGTGCCGTAGGTGTCAGCCAAGACACATTCTTAGCCCACGCTTATGCGGGTCAACGCACATTACGATTAGCTGATGGACCAGACCAAGTGCATATGATGCAATTAGGCCGTGACTTGGTCAAACACCTAACAAGTTAACGTAATACACAAAGGTATTATTGGTCGGCTGCTTTCTCATCAAGCTGTCCAATAAAAATCTTTATTTAAGAGTACAGCCCAATGCCAGCAACCTCACTACTTAATATCGAAAAATTGACCGTATACCTCGAAGCACATATTGAAGGATTTAAAGGTCCAATTACACTCGATAAATTTCCAGGAGGACAATCAAACCCTACCTTTAAAGTATCGGCTCAATCAGGCATTTATGTTTTACGAAAACAGCCACCTGGAAAGTTATTAAAGTCAGCACATGCCGTTGACCGTGAATATAATGTCCTCAATGCTTTAAAAGATAGTGATGTACCTGTAGCAAAGGTTTATCACCTGTGTAAAGACACCAGCATCATCGGCTCAATGTTTTATTTAATGGAGTTTTGTGATGGTGCCGTTTATTGGAGTGCATCATTAGCTGAAATTGATAACAATGATCGTCGGACAAAAATGTATGATGCAATGAATAAAGTCCTCGTTGCTTTGCACAGTGTTGATGTTAATGATGTTGGCTTAAGTGCTTATGGTAAAGCAGGGAATTATTATGAACGACAACTTGCCCGCTGGACTAGTCAATATAAAGCAACAGAATTGCAAAAAATCACCGCCATGGATGATTTAGCTCAATGGTTAGCAGATCATTTACCTGAAGATGATGGCCGTATTTGTTTAGTACATGGTGACTTTCGTTTAGACAACATGATGTTTAATAAAAACAAACCAGAAATCATCGCATTACTTGACTGGGAGTTATCAACCTTAGGTCATCCGTACGCCGATTTAGCCTATCAATGTATGCAACTTCGCATGCCTTCAGGCATGGGCAGTATTGATGGTTTACAAGATGTTGACCGCACCAGTTTAGGCATTCCAACCGAAGAAGAGTATGTAGCAAGCTATTGCCAACGTATGGGTATCAACAGCATACAACACTGGCCATTTTATCTGGCATTCAGTTTCTTTCGACTAGCGGCAATTGTGCAAGGTGTGGCTAAGCGAGCTTCTCAAGGCAATGCATCTAACGATAATGCTAAGAAAGTGGGTGCGTTTGTCAAACCACTCGCCGAAATGGCTTTACAGATTATCAAAGAGTAAGGCTAGTCTATTGGCTATTTTCAAAGACTGTCCTCGGTCAGTAAATCAAACTAACAATAATAAAATATAAAGGAGTTACCCCATGGATCCATTATTAGACTTTACCGGAAAAGTTGCCGTTATCACTGGTGCAGCACAAGGTTTTGGTAAATTACTTGCTGAAGAATTAGCCCAACGTGGGGCTAAATTAGTGATCAGTGATGTTAACGAAGCCCGTGTTCGTCAAGTTGCTGATGATATTGCTGCCACAGGTGCTGAGGTTTTCGCTTTAAAATGTGACGTCTCAAAAAATGTAGAGTGTAAAGAAATGGTCGATGTCGCCATTAAACACTTTGGCCAGATCGATATTGGTGTTAATAATGCTGGTATTGCTCATGATTTCACTGCCTTGCATGAAATTGATGAAGCGTTAATGGACAGACAATTTGCGGTTAATGTTAAAGGTGTTCAGTTTGGTATGAGTCATCAAATTCAGCAAATGTTAAAACAAAAAGGTGGCGCAATTTTGAATGTCAGCTCAATGGCAGGTCTTGGCGGCGCAGCCAAAGTCGGCGCTTATTCTATGGCAAAACATGCCGTTATAGGCTTAACCAAAACCGCTGCGGTTGAATATGGCCGTTATAACATTCGAATTAACGCTATTTGCCCTTTCTTTACCTTAACGCAAATGGTCACAGACATGGCGGATGACAATGCGTTGGCTAAAATGAGTCAAGGTGCACCAATGAAGCGCTTAGCAGAGCCAAAAGAAGTTGTTGCCATGATGCTAATGATGTTATCGCCAGAAAACACCTATATGACAGGCCAATGTATCGCAATCGATGGTGGTGTATCTGCGGCTTAATAACGCATTTATCCACAACTTAAAGTCGATTTACCGACAGTAAAAGCAGTATGAAAAACAAAATAATAGGACGATAGGTAAAAGTATGCCAGCAACTTTAATGAATGAACGTGATATTGAGTTTATGCTTTATGAACTTTTTGATAGTGAATCACTTATAAAAAGAGAGCGCTATCAAGATCATGATCGCCAAACGTTTAACGAAGTGATCAACACGGCTAAAGCTATTGCAGAAAAACACTTTCTTCCCATTCGTCAAAAACTGGATACCCACCAACCGACTTTTGATGGTAAAAAAGTGCATTTAATCCCAGAACTTAAACCAGCAATTACGGCGGTTATTGATTCAGGTATTGGCTCTGCAACAGCTGATTATGATTTAAATGGCATGCAGCTTCCTCCTATAATTGCCAGTGCCGCAGGCGCATACCTTACGGTTGCCGGAGGTGTGGGTGTAGGTTACAACATGTTAACTACAGCCAATGCCAATCTACTGCAAGCACATGGATCTGCTGACCTTATCGTAAAATGGGTCAAACCAATGCGAGCAGGCAGATTTATGGGCACTATGGCCATGACAGAACCGGGTAGTGGTTCAGGCTTAGGTGATTTAACGACTAAAGCAATAAAAGCAAGTGATGGCACTTATCGACTATCGGGCAACAAAATTTTTATTTCAGGAGGCGATCACGACTTAGCTGAAAATATTGTTCATCTAGTGCTTGCCCGTTTGCAAGGTGCACCCAAAGGTATCAAAGGTATCTCCCTATTTGTTGTACCTAAATATTTAGTTAATGACGATGGCTCTATTGGTGAAGACAATGAAGTCGCACTCGCGGGCCTATTTCATAAAATGGGTGGCCGCGCACAAACTTCAACCGCTTTAAGTTTTGGTGAAAAAAATGGCTCAATTGGCTACTTGGTTGGTGAAGAAAATTATGGGCTTAAGTACATGTTCCATATGATGAATGAAGCACGTATTATGGTCGGAACCAGTGGAGCGGTACTTGCGGTAGCAGGTTATCAATATTCTCTCGATTATGCTAAAAATCGACCACAAGGTCGCTTACCTTCATGTAAAGATCCAGACTCGCCTATGGTTAACATTATTGAACATGCTGATGTTCGCCGAATGTTATTAGCACAAAAAGCTTATGCAGAAGGGGCGCTATCATTAGTATTATATGGCACACAATTAAGTGATGATGAACGCACGGCACCAACAGAAGAACAACGTCAGTACGCCCACCTTTTATTAGATTTTTTAACCCCTATTATCAAGACATGGCCATCGGAATATGGCCCTAAAGCCAACGATTTTGCTATTCAAGTTCTTGGCGGGCATGGTTATATTAACGAACACCCTGTTGAGATGTTCTATCGTGATAATCGATTAAATCCCATTCATGAAGGCACAACCGGTATTCAATCATTAGATCTTATCACCCGTAAAGTGCCAATGAATAACATGCAAGGTTACACGGCAACGATAAACGAAATATTGAAAACAATAGAAAATGCTAAAAGTCACGATGACTTAAGTGAATTTGTTAAGCAATTAAATACAGCTGTTGATACATTACAGCAAACCACACAAGAGGTTTTAGGCGCAATATCGACCAAAAACATTGATTTAGCCTTAGCAAATTCTGTCAAGTATTTAGAACTTTTTGGCCACGTGATTATTGCTTGGTTATGGTTAAAACAAGGCATTGTCGCTACACGCGCTTTAGCTGAACAACCACATCAAGAAGACGAACATTTTTATCGTGGCAAGTTACAAGCCCTGCAATATTTTTATCGTTTTGAATTACCGCAAATAGATGTTTGGTCAAGCATTCTAACCACCACTGACAATACTAGTTTCAATATGCAAGCTGAGTGGTTTTAAATCACACTAAATAATGAATATAAACAACTTGAAAAATAACACTCATTACCTAGTGTTAATGAGTGAATACGGTATAAGAAATCAACAAATAGGTATCTATTAAAGGCACTGACCATATAGGCTAAATTAGGGTTACAGTTCAACAATGTTTTCTGTTAATTTACATGAGTTCAAACCTATACAGGCTCTAGACTGTATCAACTTAAACATGACAATACACAAATATGAACTGTTACCCGGTTTGATTGGTGCCCATATTTAGGATCAGATTTAACGTTATAGTCACCAGCCGTTAGTTTTTTCTGCCCTCTTACCTTACTAGATAAAAGAATACTGCTATTGGAATCTGGTTCGGACTCTGAAGATTCATCATCCTCGTTATTTTTAACATAGATATAATTTGAACAATCTGGATCTTCTGCACATCTTATATAATGCCTAGACATTCCCGTTGGGTCGGTATATTTGTATGGATTATTACCTACATAGTGCCTGAACGGAAACCCCTGAAAGTGTTACTACATATGCTCTTCGAGCTATTTTTAAAAACGAAGATTTTGAAAATTTGGCCCAAAAACACATAATATGCTTGAATTATCATCAAAACCGACTGATTTCCAAAGTTCTTCAAACTTTAAAAGCAGCTACACCCCATACGTAATAAGACATGTAGACTTTCCGTTCAGGCACTAACTAGGCAGTTTGGCTGCTTTTACGATCCAACCTGGGCATATTATCTAATCTTGAAAAGTTTACTTTTAACCAATTGTTATTTCTGGATCAAAAATTCAGGGCTGATACTTGCGCCATAAATCGCTAGATCAAAGCGTTCACCGGCTTTTGCTGCGGCTATGGCATCAATAAATATTTGTCTAGTATCAGAATTAGTGCTTAGTTTTAATTGTCCTGCGCTTAGATAAAAATCTAGATAATCAACAACCGCTGCTGCTTTAACTAGGTTATCACCCTCCGCTTGGTTCCAAATGTTTGGTAAAATATCTTTATTCAGCGTCACTTTGAGTTCATTGGCACTATAGTCAGAATATTTTTTGGCAGAATTTCGATAAAGGCCAGAGCTAATTAATTTATTATAAACATTGAAGGTATTGAATAACTGACTCTCGGTATACAGTTGTAATTCAGGTGATACTAGAGAATTACTGGCCAATGCGCCCGTTGGGGCAAAGTCAGGCAAGAAAAAATTAAATACTGAAGGCGAGCCCAAGACTTGTTGGCCAATATGTCCTTCGCCAATACGCATTAAGCTGGCACCTGCATCGTATTGATCGGCAAAAGAAAAATCTAAGCCCTGAGTATCACCATCACTGCCGCTACCTAGGGGTATGTTAGAGCCCGCCTCCAATAACCGCATTAAGGCACTAAATTGCAATACCGGCTCTTTTAGTTTGCCGAAGGTTGGCGAACTAATAACTGCCGGATTACGAGCTTCCTTGTCGAGTAATATTGCCCGGATTACCGCCTTTAAATCGCCTGTTTTACCGAAAATATTAGCGACACGTTCGATATAATCAGCGCTCGGATTTGAGCTAACAAAGCGTTGAATAAGCTTGCGGCTAATTACAGGTGCGGTACTTTCATGGCTGATTAAGGCATCTAATACCGTATCGAGTTCAGCTTGGGCAGCTGAGGATGAACTCTCATTGCTTTGTGGGATAGTTAAGGTAATACCCTGGCTGGTAAATAGCGTTTTCTCAGCGAATTCATGATAATTCGCGAAGAACTTCATTGGCTCTGTCCAGCGGTATTGATATTGATTGAAGTTATCTTTTAGGAAAAAATTACCGTTGCTGACTTTATTCGCGTTTGAGTTTTTATGACTAAAGCCTAAACCGGTAAATACCTCAGCCATCGCTTTAATAACATCATTGTCATATGTGGCTATGGGCAGGTTGTCATCACCCAGTTTTATTGCGCCATTCACCTGACGATGGACCAAGCCAAAACTGAATAGTTGCATTATTTCTCGAGCATAGTTTTCATCCGGATAAAAACCTTGTTCAACATCTGCTTTTTGATTGCGCAAGTGACTGAGCCAGGTGCCCATTATAGGGTGCAGGCTGGCATCACCTATGGTTTTTCTATAGCTGGTAAAGGCATTGCCGGCCAATTGATCCCAATAATGGGCAGTGCCACGGTAAGCATTGCGGACGTTTTTTACTTCATCGCCAATAACCAAAATTTCACTTAAGGCAAAAGTCATCCGTTGTCGTAATTGATCTCTGCCATACAAGGCGATGGGCCAAAACGCATCACGACGGATGAACCAGGGATTTTCATCTACAAATAAAGGCACGCTGGCATCAGTTAATGTTAGCAGGCTGGTGGCTGGCAGGGTGAATTGCTGCTCTATCCAATTACTATAGACTTGCAGTCTATTACTGCCATCGTCATCAATTTGCTGACGTAATACTTGATAAGTTTCTGGGGTTGCGCCAAAGGTAGCTTGTGTTAAAAAGCGAATGATATCGCGGTCAATATCTGTTGCGCCTAGCTCAGTTTCTGCTGGAGGCTCAATATTGGCGTCATATATCATCCGCGCAGATATTTCCCCCGCTGGGTAGTTTGCGGTATGAATATTGAGAAAAAACTCACCGTTAAACAAAGTGTCGAGCATGGATTGTTCATCAACAAAAATGCCACCTGGAGCCAAGTCCCAAGCATAGTTACTGATAGTGCCAGTAAACTCTATGTCTTTGATCATTGTACCTGAAGGGGCTAAATGAATATGCTGATCGGTTTGCACAGAACCGAGATTGGCAAAATTATAACTTAACAGCGCACTTTCATTATCGCCGGATAAAATAAGACTTAATAGACCAGAACCTGTAGTAACAGCATCGTTTTGCGGGCTAAAAACGCCCAAAAACACTTTAGCGTTTTCACTGTCGTTATTGGCATCAGTAATAACCACTGCAATGCTGTTATTGCTGGTGAGGCTATAGTTGCTGCTATTGGTTAGCGTCAGGGTTAAAGTCTCCGGTACTTCATGAAGATTATCCTGCACTGGATGTACTTCAATTACCCGTGAGTTTTGATTGATGGCTAGTTCCAAAGTGTTGCCAACATCACCACCGTCGCTATAAACCAACTTAAAATCATCAACACTGGCTGAGCCTTTGGTGGTATCAGCATTTCCTGATGTGGTGAATTGCAGTGATAAAGCGGTACTGGCGCCGGTGCGTTCGATGTTGAACTTAGCAAACTGGTTACTTTTTTCAATGGCTAGGGTGCTGAATGCGCTGATGCTTATCTGTGATTTTTCTACTGTTGGCAGTGGTGTACTATCATTGTCTTCGGTGCTGGATCCGCCACATGCACTGAGTAAACTGGCCATAAGGGTAATAAGCGAGAACTTGCAAGATGATTTCATTAGGCAACTCCACTTTTGATAAAGTTCAAGTTGGCTTCAGCCTCAAAAGGACTGGCAAAGTTATTGAGCGAGGGAAACAGTTGCGGCAAATCATCTTGGGGCACACCAAACCAATGTGCTATTACCGCTGAAGCTTGGGTTGTAGCTGTGGTCGGAATCCACCGACCCCTACCATTGCTGGCATCCAGACCTTGATTTACTTTCAGATCAGGATGAGTACCAAAGAAGTTGCCGCCATTTATCATGCCGCCCATCACTAAGGCATGTCCGCCCCAGGCATGATCGGTTCCGGCTTCATCATCATTGCCGTTGGGTGTGAGAGTGCGGGCAAATTCAGAGCCGACAAAGCTAAGCACATTATCAAAATCACCTTGGGCCTTGAGCACATCACGAAAACCTTTTAAAGCACAACTGAGCTCAGTCATCAGCTCATGATGTTCGCTTAATAACTTTTGGTGGGTATCAAAGCCATTCATCTCCACAAAAAATATCGGTCGGTTATTACCGGTTGATTGCCTACCGGCGATCATCTTGGCCACGGTTTTGAGCCGTCGGCCAATTTTGCTATTGGCTGCTCCTGCTGTGGTAAAAATTTGGTCATAATCAACCCCTGTGGCAACGGCTTGTTGAAATGCACTATGCACTATATCCTCAGCACTACGGGCGGAACTGAAAATATCGCGATACTTTTGCACCATCAAATGTGCTGAACCATCGATAGAATTCATGGCTGATTCCACCATGCTTTCGCGACTACCGTTAAAATTGTTCAGGGTGGCAACGCCATCAATGCCCATCACATAGGGATTGATAAAACTGTTTTTAGTTACTTGAAAAGAATTTAGGCCGGAAACTGATATCAAAGGCGAAACAGAGCCATTAGCATTATAATCGCCTAATAATTCAGCCATTCTTCCGCCCCAACCAAAACGAAAATGGCTGTTTGGCCCACTTTGGAATTGACGTTGTTGATCGGCATGGGAAAATAATTGTGGTGGAAGGCTGACTTCCTTGGCTAAATATTGCGCTCGTGTGGTTGGCATAGTTAGGTTGCCAATATTACATAATACCGATAATTCTTGATCATTAAACAGTTTGGCAAGATGATCGCACGCAGGGTGCATGCCAAAATCATTAAATGTTTCTCCACCATATATCTTAGCTGGTGTAGCCAAATTCAAGCTATGCAGATCTTCAGCGGGCAAAGCCAATCTTTGTCGAGCTTGTTGGTAATTGTTACGTAAGTTGCCTGATCCCTTTGGCGAGATCATATTAAAGGAGTCATTACCGCCAGCCATAAAAATAAAAACTAACGCTTTATAATCATTTTCTGCAGCCATACTGGTACTGGCATTTAACAATGAGGCTAGCCCTATTGAATTAACGGCTGTAGCGCTAGCTAAAGTCAAGCAGGATGAGCGTTTAAGGAAATTTCGGCGCGATAACCTTTTATTTTTGTTCATCGTTAAAACCCACCTAGCCTAGGAATAAATTTACAAACAGAATAGAATTACGAGCAATAACCATACTTTATTGCTAACATCAAACCTAATAATTTTACATAACTTTACATTTCTTTGATAAAAATCGCCCCATTGAATGAATTGGCTAACAGCAATCAGCCATTCCCTAAATAAGTTTAGCTATCTATGTCAGTTCAGCAAAATATGTCAGTTGGTTTTGCCCCAAAAAAGTGGACTCAATAATTAACGTCTAGCTGAAAAATTAAACCTGTAACCAGCGAGCGTCCGCTTTATGATCATGCACCTGCCTTTTATTATACCTAGGAAATCCCAATTATAGCCCTTTGTTTATCTACGATCCAAAATGTTGGTTGAAAAACAGCCAG
>JABSOJ010000107.1 GCA_013216005.1 Alteromonadaceae bacterium
AATCCCAGCAAGAATAATAAGTATTGTGCAACTAATGCGATGAGTAATAAAACTTGTAATCTTGGTGAATTTCTAGAATGAATAAGCACAAAAGAAGAAACAAATACACAATTAAAAAAAGCATCAATTCAAAAAAAAGCATTATCAACATCACTCATTAACCACAGCGACTAATAACACTAACTTTTGAAAAGTCATCAAGCCCGTAAAATAAGACCACCAAAACCAAACAATTTATTAACCTTCATACGTTTTTTCATACAAAACATTGGCCAAACAAAAGGACCAAACAAAAAACCAGCACAAGCCCAACGTTTACGGCCTAACCCGCTACTTAACGCCTGACAGTAGAAAAACAAAGAAAAAACTAAACTTAACAAACCTGTTAACAACAACATAAGACTAATATAACCCTAAAATATATAAACTTATAAAGAGACTAAAATGAACCTCTAAATATGCCGTGGATCATAACAAAAACAGCTAAAAGTTTAAAGTTATTACTCTAATAAGTTATTCCTAATGAATATAAAGAAGATTATCAGTTTGTTTTATTGATCATTTTTTTATGCAAAAATATATTTTCTGAAGTTTAAATTAAAAGAGATGTAGTTAACCTTGTAATTGGGCACCCATAAGAACAGTTAATACCTATCAGCTGCTTTAACCTATAGTTCCCCTCTTCATCCTGAACAAAAAAAACCCGCCCTATATCAATCATAGGACGGGCTTTCATATTTGAAATCTATTAGTCAATCATCTTTGATGTTAACTATTATTCATAACAAGTAGACCCCTGCTCTGCCATTTTAACTAATGCATCACAAGGTGTGAATCGTTCGCCATACTGCTTAGCCAAACTATTCAATTGGTTTACCAACGCCACAGCACCAATGCTGTCGACTAAACGGAATGGTCCACCAAGAAACGGAGGGAAACCAATACCGAATATTGCGCCTATATCGCCATCCCGGGCATTACGTACAATACTTTCATCTAAACAACGTACCGCTTCATTTAGCATCATATACGTACAGCGTTGCGCTATTTGCTGTTCTGTTAACTTCCCGGCAGGTGTTACACCCAGTAAGGTATATATACTTTCATCAACTTGTTTCTTCTTGCCTGAAGCTTTTCCTCCATACAAGTAGATACCTTTTTTCACTTTTTTACCTAATCGGCCATCAGCAATTAATTTATCAAACGCTGCAGGAGCTGCGAAACGTTCGCCTAATTCTGCCTGCAAAATAGGACTGATTTTCGCACCAACATCAATTCCCACTTCATCGAGTAATTGCATTGGTCCTACCGGAAAACCGAAATTAACGAGGGCTTTATCAATTTTATCAATTGGCTCGCCTTCTAATAGCAATATTGCCGCTTCATTCATAAATGGAGCTAGAATACGATTAACATAAAAACCCGCTTTATCTTTAACAACGATAGGCGTTTTACCTTGTTTTTTCGCAAAAGCTACTGTTGTCGAAATCGTTTGATCTGACGTTTTTTCATGGGCGATTATTTCTGCCAATGGCATTTTATCTACGGGTGAAAAATAATGCAGACCAATAACATTTTCAGGACGAAGTGCTTTTGCTGCTATTTGACCAATAGGCAAACTAGACGTATTACTGGCAAAAATAGTTGTTTCCCGACAATTATCTTCAACATCAGCAACCATTTTTTGTTTAAGCGATAAATCTTCAAATACAGCTTCAACAACAATATCAACATCAGCAAAACCTGAATAATCAATAGTTCCTGTGATCAGGCTTAATTGCTGTTGCATTTCACTATGACGAATAAAACGACGTTTTACTTTCTTCGCCAATAAATCATAACCATATTTTAACGCATGACTGATACCCTGGTGTGAAATGTCCTTAATCCGTATCGGTAACTTAGCCTTAGTAGCGGTAACAAAAGCAATACCACCACCCATTAAACCACCACCTAAAACAGCCACTTTATTCACTTTTTCAGCGGTTACCCCTTCAATACCCTCTTCTTTTTTCATATCAGTGGTCGCAAAAAATAAGTTTTGCAATTGAGCTGACTCCGGACTTACCACTAATTGACCAAAATGATCTGCTTCCGTCTGATAACCTTTAGCGGGAGACTGTTCTGCCCCCATTCGGACACAATCAATTATTTTAAGTGGTGCGGGATAGTTACCTTTAGTTTTTGCAAGCACGGTTTTTCTTGCCTGTGAAAAAATAATTTTACGACCGATTGAATTGCCTTCCAATAATTTATCAAGGAAAGAAACTTTACGTTTACTTGCTTTAACTTTTCCAGAAATCGCTAACTTTTCAGCCGTGACAAGCAAAATGCTTTGTGGAACAACATCATTGACCAATCCGGCTTTTAATGCCTGTTTTGCACGTAATTGCTTACCTGTCAGCATCATATCAAGCGCTTTTTGAATACCGACAAGTTTGGGTAAACGTTGAGTTCCGCCACCACCAGGTAACAAGCCCAGTTGAACTTCTGGAACACCTAAAGCAGTTTTAGGATTATCGCTACACACTCTGGCATGACACGCCATTGCCAATTCTAAACCGCCACCTAAACATGGCCCGTCAATAACTGCCACGACAGGAATTGGTAAACTTTCCAACTGATCAAAAATCACTTGTCCCTGACGAGATAAAGCGGTTGCTTCTTCAGCGGTCTGACAACCTGCAAGCATATTAATGTCTGCACCAGCAACAAAAGAACCTTTTTTACCACTTATAAGTAATAAACCAGTAATGCTTTTATCTGCACGTATTTCAGTTAACACTTGTGAAATTTGCTCTGAGAATTCAGCTTTCAATGTATTCATTGAATCACCGACCACATCCATGATCAGTTTAGCGATACCGTTATCCTGACGAACTAAAGTAAATGCGCTAGTGTCATTTATTTCAGTAATGTTTTTTTCAGTAATGTTTATATCAGTCATTAATCTGTCTCCACAATCATAGCTGCACCCAATCCACCTGCCGCACACGCAGTAGTTAAACCTACACCACCACCCCGACGATTTAATTCATTCAAGGTTTGTACAATCAATCTGGCACCTGTTGCCGCAAACGGATGACCATAAGCAAGCGACCCGCCCATTACATTAAATTTAGCCATATCAATTTCACCAATGGCTTTATCACAGCCTAAATACTGTTGTGCGAACTTATCACTGGCAAACATTTTCATATTTGCTAACGTTTGAGCAGCGAAAGCTTCATGCATTTCAATTAAATCTAAATCTTTTAATTCCATTCCTGCACGTTTTAAGGCGATAGGAGTGGCAAAGCTTGGTCCCATTAACATATCTTCCCAGACATCAATGCCAGCAAAACCAAAGCTTTTAATATATCCCAGTGGCTTATAACCAAGCTCTTTGGCACGTCCTTCCCGCATAAGTAATATTGCTGCGCCACCATCCGTTAACGGTGTACTGGTTGCTGCCGTTACAGTGCCATTTTTACGGTCGAATACCGGACGCAATTTCGCATAACTTTCCAATACAGAATTTTCACGTATACAGTTATCTTTATCGATAAAAGATTTATAAGGTTCAGCATGAACAGTCATTACTTCACCATCTAATTTCCCTTGTTTCCAACACTCTGTTGCTAAAGTATGAGAACGATGCGCTAATGCATCTTGATCTTCACGTGAAATATTATGGGTTTTAGCCATCTGCTCAGCCGTTTGTCCCATAGACAAACCTGTTGAATATTCAGCAACGGCAGGAGGAACGGGTAAAATATCTTTTAAACTTAATTTACGCAGCAAGCCAAATTTCTGACCGAAAGTTTTTGCTTTGGATAAATCTAACAAGGTTCTTGCAAATTTTTTGGAAACACCAATCGGAGCAACTGAAGTTGAATCTGCACCACCCGCAATACCCACATCAACCATGCCGGACATAATCGATTCAGTAATATTTACCGTTGACTGAAAACTAGTCGCACAGGCGCGGGACACACTGTAAGCATCCGTGCTGACATTCATGCCAGTACCCAGCACTATTTCACGGGCAATGTTTGGCGCTTCCGGCATTTGAACCACTTGACCAAAAACCAGCTGGTCAATAATACCGGGATCAACATCATGCTTTTGCAATAATTCATTAACGACAATCTTACCTAAATCTACCGCAGGTATGCCGTGAAATGCTGTGGCCTGCTTGGCAAATGGTGTCCGTAAACCAGCAACTACGGCAATACGTTCACCACTGCCTGTTGTTAACTTTATCTTTGTCATTGTTACTTCCTGCTTTGATTATTTCGTGAAATATATTTCAGACAACCAGAGGTCAGACCTCTTTTGTTTTGTAATGATTTTAACCAAATATTGAAAAAATTCAATGTTTCATTTGAACGCTGAATCATAAAAATGTTAAAAGTTGTTAAATTTTCTTACATTTAAACACCTATATAAGTTGTTTTTTTATAGCTTAACCCTTATATATATCCAAACGATTTAGGTGTTTACTGGACAATTTATAAATATAGCATTCAAATTGAACTAATGGTTTTTATTCACTCTAATTAATCATTCAGAAATTGAAACGTAAATTAAAACAAAAATTGATACAAAAATTGAAACGTTACATCACTTTTTTCAACAATCTTAAATAAGAAACTACAAGCATGGCTATTGAACATTTTTCATCATTAAAAGAATATCTCTCAGAACAAATTATTGGACAACATGCTTTAGTTGAAAATTTACTTATAGCATTATTGGCTAATGGTCATTTAATTGTTGAAGGCCCTCCAGGTCTTGCAAAAACGCGTGCCGTAAATGCACTCGCCGACGGTTTAGAAGCAGATTTTCAACGTATTCAATTTACCCCTGACTTGTTACCCGCAGATTTAACAGGTACAGATATCTATCGCCCAGAAGACGGCACTTTTGTATTTCAACCCGGCCCATTATTCAGAAACTTAGTATTGGCTGATGAAATCAACCGTGCCCCCGCAAAAGTACAATCGGCCTTGCTTGAAGCAATGGGTGAAGGTCAAATAACCGTCGGCCGTAAAACATATCAATTACCGGATCTATTTCTGGTGATGGCCACACAAAACCCGCTTGAGCAAGAAGGAACATACCCTTTACCTGAAGCGCAACTCGACCGATTCTTAATGCATTTAGAAATTGACTATCCCGATGCAGATACCGAGTTGAAAATTTTAAAACTGAATCGCGGCGAAGCACTCAACCAAGATAAAAAGCCCGTTAAAGCAATTTCTCAAACCGATATTTTTAAAGCCCGTGCTGAAGTTATGCAAATTCACATGGCACCGGCAATTGAAAAATATCTTGTTGATTTAATCATCGCAACCCGCCAACCTGAAAAATATGATGACAAACTAAAACAATGGCTTTCTATCGGCGCAAGCCCAAGAGCTACAATAGCCCTTGATCGTTGTGCCCGTTCCAGAGCATGGCTACACAATCGAGATTTTGTCAGCCCGGAAGACGTACAAGCCGTATTTCATAATGTGTTACGCCACCGCTTAATACTCAGTTATCAGGCAGAAGCGGAAGGCATTACCGCTAATCATCTGCTTGATCACATATTAAAATTAGTTGCTGTCGCCTAATGGTACGATTTAGCACTGTGTTTTACTTTTGCGGTTTACTTATGCAATTTAGTTATGCGGTTTTAGTTATGCGGTTTAGTTATGTGGTTTAGTAAAGCAAAAACAACTCAAAAATCAACGTCCCAAGATGCCAGTAAAATATTATCCGGTATCTTAAGCGATGGTATTCATTTAAACATTAATGAATTGATCCAGTATCAAAATAAATCGGCGTTAATTAACTTAACACCGCGTAAAAACCTGCACGGTCATCTTTTAGGTAATTATCTGGCCAGAAGTAAAGGTAGTGGTATGGAATTTGATGAAGTCCGCCATTATCAAACAGGTGACGATATCAGAGCCATCGACTGGCGGGTAACTGCAAGAACAGGTAAAACCCATACAAAATTATTTCGTGAAGAAGTTGAACGCCCGGTACTAATAGCTACCGATCTTACCAGCAGCATGTTATTTGGCAGTCAGTTGTTATTTAAGTCTGTGCAAGCAGCTCATATTGCGGCTCTGGTAGCCTGGCATGCTAAAAGTAGAGGTGATAGAGTTGGTGGCATCGTGTTCAACCAAATTCAACATCAAGAATTAAAGCCCAGAAGCAGACAACACGGTGTATTGCATTATTTACACGCATTAAAACAAATTAACAATAATGGTGTTAATTTAGTTAAGCAAAATAAAAGTCAAAAACAAGAAGCGCTTAAATACAGAACAGAGCACAGAACAAACAACAGAACAGAGCACAATAAAGGTCACGAAACCGACAACCCCACTTTTGATATGAATAATGAAACAATCGCTTTCGAACAAAATTGCGCCCGTATTCGCCAACTGGCAAAGCCCGGTAGTTTAGTTTATTTAATCACTGATGCTAATAATATAAATCAGGAATCACTCCGTCATTTAACCCACATAAGCCGTCATTGTGAATTAATTATCTGTTTAATTTCGGATCCACTTGAACACCAACTCCCCGCAAGCAAACAACGACTTAATGTTGCCGTTACTGATGGCGTTAACCGTCAACAACTCACTCTGGGCGATAAAAAAACAGCATTAGATTATCGGCAACTGTCACAACAATTAACCAAAGAGAAAGAAGATTTGTTAAGCAAAGCCGGTGCCCGTTTACTTAATTTCTGTGCGAGTAAATCGCTGGAAAACCAGTTAAAAAATGGAGTCACCTAATGGACCCATTAGCTCAACTAAAAGATATTCATTTACCCGAACAAATAAATAACTACCCTCTGGCTCCCGGCTGGTGGTTATTAGCTATTTTGCTCATCTGCTTAACTATTGTGTCAATTGTTAGACTAAGGAAATACCTTTTAATTCGTAAAGACAAAAAAACAGCCATTGCCCAATTACAAAATGTTATTAAAAATTCATCAAACAAAAGTCTTGATGAAAATAACGCTGAAATTATTGCCATCATCAAATGGGCGTCATTAAAATATTTCCCTCGTGCGGAAGTTGCCAGTTTATACGGAGAAAATTTTCAGACCTTTTTACTAAATACACTGCCAGAAAAAAAGAAAGCAGCATTTGAAACGTTGAGTGAAGGTGTTTTCTCCGAGCTTTATAAAAAACATCAGCATGAAGAAAACAGCACTAAAGAAACTCAACTACAAAAAGTGGCACTACATTGGCTAACTTTTGCATTACCTGTGAAAGTGCCTAAAGCTATCCCGTTAACCAATGGTGCAGAAGAAAAAACTCAAGCTAAACCTACTTCTACTTTTACTTCTAAAAGTAAAAGTAAATCTGAGAACAATGAAACGCCAGACACAACAAATTCTCAAGCTACAAAACAAGCAGGAGAACTAGCATGATCAATTTTGAATGGCCGTGGTTATTACTTGCCCTACCATTACCTTTATTGGTTTATTGGCTACCGGCAAAAAACAAAGCCCCAAGTGCAGCTTTGAGAATGCCGACCATGCTCAAGGGAATATCAAGTAGTGAGCAAGGGGAACAAAACAATAAATCATCACTGTTAATATTAACCTTGGTATGGATATTACTGGTTAGCGCCAGCTCCAGGCCTCAATGGTTAGGTGAAGCGGTCAATATTCCATCTAAAAGTAGAGAAATGATGTTAGCGGTCGATTTATCCGGCAGCATGCAAGTAGAAGATATGAGTTTAAATGGCAGAACCGTTAATCGTTTAGACATGCTCAAAGTATTGTTAGGTGATTTTATTGAACGTCGTAGCAGTGATCAGCTTGGACTAATATTATTTGCCGACGACGCTTATATGCAAACCCCGATGACCTTTGATAAAAAAACCGTCAAACAAATGTTAGATGAATCTGTCTTAGGCTTAGTAGGGAAAAAAACCGCTATTGGCGATGCGATAGCGCTGGCAGTTAAACGTTTTGACACAAAAAACGAATCGAACAGAGTACTTATTTTATTAACCGACGGACAAAACACCGCAGGCAAAATAACACCCGAAGAGGCCTTAGAGCTAGCTGTAGACAGAAATATAACCATTTATACCATAGGTATAGGCGCTGATGTTATGTTACAACGAAGCCTATTCGGCACCAGACGCGTTAACCCGTCCAGTGAATTAGATGAAACTTCACTGCAAAATATTGCTGACCAAACTAAAGGTCAATATTTTCGGGCAAGAAGCAGCGAAGACATGGCTCAAATTTACAAAATATTAGATGAATTAGAACCAGTCGCACAAGAACAAAAACAAATGCGACCTTTAACCGCCTTATTTTACTGGCCTTTATCAATTGCCCTCATGATCATTTTTTTATATATGTTATGGTTATCACTCAATAAAAACGGCATTAAATCTTTATTCCGTCGCAGAGGTCAACATGGCTGATTTTCACTTTATTCGCCCTTTTGCTTTGCTTGGGGTTTTCATTTTATTACTGGCACTTTATCTGCTGAAAAAATTCCGTGTCAGTCAGTCAGGCTGGCAACAATTATTACCACCACATTTATCACGTGTATTAATGGATGGTGAGGAAAATAATCGTCCGGTCTCTTTTTTACGATCGTTAACCATGCCCTTCATTGTTGGTTTACTGGCAATTATCGCTTTAGCGGGGCCAACTTGGCAGAAATTACCTCAACCTGTATACCAGCTGCAACAGGGCTCTGTGTTGATCATGGACATGTCATATTCAATGTACGCCACAGATCTATCACCAAACAGACTTACCAGAGCAAGATATAAAGCCATTGATTTATTAGAAAATTTATCAGAAGGCGATATTGGTCTGGTGGCTTATGCCGGTGATGCCTTTACTATTAGTCCGCTCACTCAAGATAGTAATAACATTAGGCTATTATTACCGTCTTTAACGCCGGACATTATGCCTGAATTTGGTAGCAATCCTCTCGCTGCCCTTGAACTTGCTCATACCATGTTAATTAATGCAGGACACGCAAAAGGTGATATATACTGGTTTACTGATGGCATTGATTATGAGGACATTCAAGATATTACTGACTGGTCCAGAAAGCACCCTCATCACCTTAACATTTTAGGCATTGGTACTAAAAACGGCGCTCCCATTAAATTAGCCAACGGTGAATTAATGAAAGATAACTCCGGCGCGATCATTGTGCCCAAGTTAACCGAAGGAAGATTATTAGGAACAGCACAACGCGGTCGTGGCAGCTATCGAACAATTACCAATGAACCTACCGATGTTCTTGCATTATTAGAAAAATCAAAGGAAGCACGAACTTTACAAAATGATGAAAGTAAAAAAACGGATGACTTCAAGGTTGGTGATCAATGGCAAGAAGCCGGACCTTACTTATTACTCATTATTTTACCGCTGGTGCTAAGCTACTTTCGTCGTGGTAATTTACTGATATCATTATGGCTGGTAATGCCTTTAACTTTTATATTACTGCCAGGCAAACAAGTTTATGCTGCCCAAGTGAATCAAACACAGTCTCCGGCACAGGTAATACCACAAACACCACAAGTTGAAGAAGCAAGTTTTCAACACTCGGTAAAAAAGCATTGGAACAATTTGTGGAAAACCAATGACCAGCAAGCTCAGGAAAAATTTGACCAAGAAGATTTTAGTCAAGCTGCACAGCAATTTGATAATAATTTATGGCAAGGAAGTGCACACTACCGCGCAGGCGACTTTGAACAAGCATTACAATCTTTCCAGAAAAGTAATAGTGCCCAAGCTTTATATAATCAGGGCAATAGCCTTGCCAAACTACAGAAACTTGATGAAGCCATTAAAGCCTATGATCAGGCACTGAAAAAAGATCCTAAGCATCAGGATTCACTAAAGAATAAAAAACTGTTGGAACAACTAAAGCAACAGCAAGAGCAAGAGCAAGAACAAAAAGATCAGCAAGGCGACCAGAAACAAGATAATAAAGACGCTGAACAAAACCAATCAGATCAAAATAAGTCAGATCAAGACAAGTCTGAACAAGACAAGTCCGACCAAGACAAGTCCGAACAAGACAAGTCCGAACAAGAAAACTCGGATCAAAAAGATCAGCAAGGTGACAAACAAGAACAATCTAACGATGCTAAAGACCAACAAGATCAGCAAAAAAGTGAACAAGAAAAACAAGAGCAAGAACGCAAAGAACAAGAAGCTGCTGATGCTGCAAAAGAATCAGCTAAAAATGAGCAAGGAGAAAACAGTGAACAAGATGCTCAAGCCAAACTGATAGCTGAAAAATTAACCCAGGAAAAAGAACAAAAACATCAACAATTGCTTAATAAAGTAACTGATGATCCCTATTTATTGTTGCGCAATAAAATGCGACTTGAATCCCAAAAAAGAAACCATAACACAAGCCGTGCAGGAGTTACGAAAAAGTGGTAAGAATTATAATTTGGTACTTAGGCTTCCTACTTACTTTGCCAGCAATGGCACTGACACAAGTCACCGCTACCGTTGATACAAACCCTGTGATGGCTAAAGAATCTTTTATTTTAGAAGTTATTGCAGATGATGACATTAACGCTAATGCTTTTGATAGCTCTGCACTTTCGAAAGATTTTATTGTCGGTCAAACTTCAGTTAGTTCCCAAACCAGTTCGATTAACTTAACGACCACCAGAACAACACGCTGGACGACACTACTGATAGCCAGAAAACCCGGCAATTATGTCATTCCCGCATTTACTATCAAAAATAAACAAACGAAACCAATAACTCTGGAAGTTCTATCGCCAGGTGACACACAAAAAAACAGTAAAAAAAATATCTTTATTGAAACCGCACTATCAGCAACAGAAGTTTATGTTCAACAACAACTAACACTTACCGTAAAGTTACACTTTTCAGCAGATTTAAAGCGCGGTAACTTATCTGAGCCAGCCGTGAAAAATGCCAGCCTGAGTCAAATTGGCCAAGATAAAGAAAGCAGCACCATAATAAACGGCAAACGCTACCGGATATATGAAAGAATATACACAATCAAACCACAAAAAAGTGGTGAATTAATTATAAAATCCCCCATATTCTCAGGAGAAATACTCAAGCCTTCCGCCAGACGTTCTAATTTCTTAAGCTTTGGAGAAACCAAACCGGTAAGTGCTATTGGTGAAGACTTAACGATTTCTGTCTTACCTATTCCAGAATCGTATCAGGGAACATGGTTACCTAGTGAATTACTTTCTCTTCATCAAGAATGGCAACCAAGTCCCGACACTTTTAAAGTGGGAGAGCCCATTACCCGAACCATTACTTTGACCGCTGCGGGATTGTCTGAAGAGCAACTTCCTGAAATTACCATGACATTACCGCATGGATTAAAAGTTTACCCGGATCAAACTGAACTTCATACGGGTATGAACAATAATCGGTTAGTGAGCCAAAAAGTGAAAAACTTTG
>JABSOJ010000108.1 GCA_013216005.1 Alteromonadaceae bacterium
TAATAAAATGTTAAAACTGGACATTGCTCCCCCTACCCCGTCTGGCTTTGAAACCCTGGATGATATGACCTTTAGTTTCAACTTAGTTAACTTTCCCTTCAGGAGTAAAAATGACACTACCATTTGATAAAAACAATCAGAGCACTTTCCTTGCGTGGATGTTCAGAATGCCGTTGATAAAACGATGGTCATTAATGTTTTGTGTAAAACCTGAAAATATCGCTGAACATTCTCATCAGGTAGCCATTGTTGCTCATTTACTGGCTGTTATTAAAAACAAAAAATTCAATGGCGATATTAATGCAGATAGAGTGGCCACCATTGCCCTTTATCATGAAGCCAGTGAAACCCGCTATGGTGATATTGTTAATCCAACTAAATATGCTAATGCAGAAATAGCCCGGGAATTTAAGAAGATTGAATATCTTGCAGAAAAAGAATGTTTATCCGCCCTACCAGAGGAATTTCAAGCACTATTTTCCGACATCATAGTGCAAGATAATGTAGAAATAAGGTATAAAGAAATTGTGAAAGCCGCAGATATTCTGGTTGCGTACATTAAAGCTCTCGATGAGCTTAATCATAACAACCCCGAATTTGTTCATGTAGAAGAAAAGTTAGCCGAAAAACTAACATCAATCAGAACAACCATGCCTGAAGTACAATATTTTATGGATATTTTCTTGCAGGCTTGTTCAACTACTGTAGATAAATTATCCAAAAGGTAAGGCTTATACCCAAACCACTTAGGTATATACCAATTACAGTATACAATTTCTTCTAAAATACATCGACGTATAACTAGTCAATAGGGTTTATATTAAAATGTTATGACAAAAAACACCATTATTGTAATTAGTAGTTGACAGACACAGGTAAAAAACATGAAAATGGCACCACGTTTAAATTTATTTTTCAGTAAGCAAATGCATCTTCATCAGTCTATACTCAATTTAGTCCTCTTTGTCGTCGTGATTATAAAATCACTGCGGGGTTAAATGTTGCGTCTAGAAAAATAAAAAAATAAACAAGCAATTACCAACCCCCGCTCTGAATAAGACCGGGGGTTTTTTATTACATTATTTAATTTAACGATTACTTTTTGGTTTAGCTTTATAAAAAACATATAAGGGCAATAACATGACAACTGAGTTATTTACCGGTGCGGAAATGGTAGTTAAAGCACTATCAGCACTTAAGGTAAAATATATTTTTGGCTACCCCGGTGGCTCTGTTTTAGACATTTATGATGCAATTTTTCAGCAGGATGAAGTTGAACATATATTAGTACGTCATGAACAGGCTGCAACACACATGGCTGACGGTTATACACGTTCTACCGGTGAAGTCGGTGTTGTTTTAGCAACGTCAGGTCCTGGCGCTACAAACTGTATAACGGGTATTGCCACCGCGTATATGGACTCTATTCCAATGGTTGTTCTTGCAGGCCAGGTAGCAACTCATTTGATCGGAGATGATGCTTTTCAGGAAACTGATATTATCGGTTGTTCACGGCCTATTGTTAAACATAGCTATAACTGCCGTTCACTTGAAGATATTCCAAATATTATTTCCAAGGCTTTTTATGTTGCTAAAACAGGTCGTCCGGGGCCTGTTGTCGTTGAATTACCTAAAGATTTGTTAATACCACAAAACAAAGCGGCATTTAATATTGAAACTGAAGTAAAAATGCGCTCATACAACCCTAAAGTTAAAGGGCATCACAAACAAATCAAAAAAGCAGTTAAAGCTATAGAAAATGCTGAACGTTTGGTTATTTATGCGGGTGGAGGCATTATTTTGGCTGATGCATCTGAACTATTGACGACTTTAGTTGAAACGTTAAACGCACCAATTACGAATACCTTAATGGGCTTAGGAGGCATTTCAGGCACCCATGACAATTTCATTGGTATGCTTGGAATGCACGGTAGTCTTGAAGCCAATAGAGCAATGGCAAACGCTGATGTTATTTTAGCCTTAGGCGCTCGTTTTGATGATCGCGTTACCAATAACGTTAATAAATTTTGCCCGAATGCAACTATCATTCATGTTGATATTGACCCCACCTCTATTTCTAAAACAATCAATGCCCACATACCCATAGTTGGTTTAGTCGATATTGTGATCCAACAATTACTTGATGAATTAAAAGAAAGTAGTTTTACTCCTGATCAAACAGTATTGGACACTTGGTGGCAGCAAATTAATCAATGGCGTCAAGTAAACAGTATAAGTTACCAGCAAGAAGGTGAATTAATTAAACCTCAGTCAGCTATTGAAGCTATGTACCGTATCACCAAAGGTGAAGCTTATGTTTGTTCTGACGTTGGGCAACACCAAATGTTTGCCGCACAATATTATCCGTTTGCGAAACCCAGACAATGGATAAACTCTGGTGGTTTAGGCACTATGGGCTTCGGTTTACCTGCAGCAATGGGTGTTAAGCTTGCTTTCCCTAATAGCCATGTAATTTGCATCACTGGTGATGGTTCAATTCAAATGAACATACAAGAGCTTTCCACTTGTCAGCAATATAAGTTACCTGTAGTGATTATCTCTCTGAATAACCGTTCTTTAGGTATGGTACGCCAATGGCAGGATATGATTTACGGTGGTCGTCATTCATCGTCATATATGGAATCTTTACCGGATTTTGTCAAACTTGCTGAGTCTTACGGTCATGTTGGTATCCAAATTAATACAATGAGTGAGTTGGAAAGTAAACTTGAACAAGCCTTTTCAATAAAAGATCGCTTAGTATTCGTTGATATTTTGGTTGATGAAAAAGAACACGTTTATCCAATGCAAATTCGTCTGGGTGCAATAGACGAAATGTGGATCAAAAAAGGAGTGAAATCATAATGCGCCGAATTTTAGCTATATTATTAGAAAATGAACCTGGATCTTTATCTCGCATCGTCGGGTTATTTTCACAACGCGCTTTTAATATTGAAAGTTTAAGTGTTGCACCAACTGAAGAGGCAAGTATATCCCGTATCACCATAGCGACAAAAGGTGACGACAAAGTACTTGAACAAATAGTTAAACAGGTAAACAAATTAATTGATGTGATTAAAATTACAGACTTAACTGATCGTAATCATATAGAAAGAGAATTATTGTTAATTAAAGTATTAGCGATGAATGAAAAGTCTCGCACTGAAGTAAAACGTATTACAGATATATTTAGAGGGTCAATTATCGATATTGGCAAACAAATTTATACTGTTCAATTAACAGGTGATTTATCCAAATTAAATTCTTTTATTAATATCATGGCTAATGAGACTGAAATTATCGAAGTCGTTCGTTCAGGTTGTGTTGGAATAGCACGAGGTGAAAAAGCGTTAAGAGTATAGTCTTTATGGAATTAATAAGCTAAGTTACTCACTTGGCTTATTCTCGAACCGACTTAATTGATACTTGTAACAAACAGCATTAAAACCTGATGGAAATATCTGGGGCTGTATTCACTTCACCTGTATTTAAAATTACAGCACAGCAACCATCTCGAAGTAACACAGCAATATTTCCAGCTGCAGAACTACGAACAAAAGCAAGATCATAACCATATTTAGATAAACTACCTGCCGAAAATTTTTGTGCCATTGTCAGTTTATCCCAACAAAACTGCTGTTCGGCGGTCATGTGTCTTCTTTCAATCAACTCATCTCTTCCTTGCATATTTTCCATTATAGTTTGCCACCTGCTAATTATTAGTAGTAAAAAGCACTCACCGCAAACTACGAGAACTTAAGCTATGGTTTTAATGTCGGTCGAGGATACAATGCTAAGTTATTCCTTTAACCTCAAATATTACGTTTATTCTTATTTAGTCATTCTTATTTAACTAATCCTTTTAATATTAGCACAAATCATTCCAATAAAAAGGCTAAAACTTTATAAAAAGGTATAACTGTAAATATTATTGACACATATTGTTACATTGACTTGTAGATAAAAATGGGCAGTACTACTTATTTAAAAAAAGGCTTGAATATTAAGCAACAACCATATACTGTACGTTTATACAGCAATAAGGAAAGATTAATAAAGGTTGAATATGTTAAATATTAATAAAAACAAAAAAACAATAAGTAACAACAACTTAATAAAAACTATAACATGTAGGCAAACTAATAAAGTAAACGTTAACTGTAAATCACATAACTGGATGGATATTAGAAATATCAAAGATCAACATCAACTTGCCCAACAATACGAAAAAATTTGTCAACAACACGGGCAAGATAACAAATGGATATTAATGATAAATCCAGAAGACAAGTCGTTGGAAACACTTTATGCAAGTGGAAAAATCAATACCACAAAAATTCTTCGAGTAAACGCAAACAAGCAAACGATTAATATTGCCAATATTAAAACTGCGTTAAAAACAGGAAACTGCTCAGCAGTAATATTATGTAATGCGTCCATTAAAGAAGAAGAAATTAACCAATTAACGCTCTGTGCTCAGAAAGGAAAAACCCAGTGTATTGTTTTAAAAAACACAACAACTTTACATTAAATTTTTTAATAACGGATTGAGTAATCACCTCAAAGCATGAAACAAATTTGGGTTTAAGCAATTTCAATATGATAAGATGCAAAGCTTAATCGTCGAATAATGTGTAGCTCAAACGTTGAAAAAATTAACCGCCGTTGAACAAGATCTAAATCAATATTTATGCCCTTGTGGCTCAAAAAAAAGATTTACGGATTGTTGCCTATTGATCATTTCAGGAGAGATAAAAGCAGAAACAGCTGAACAATTAATGCGATCTAGATACAGCGCTTACGCAACAAACAATGCTCAATATATTTTTGATACTTATGCCCTTAAAAGCAAACAAGCACAGTCAGTAGAAGAAATATCTGCTTGGGCAAAATCAACAACATGGTTATCCTTGGAAGTTGTTCCGTGTGAGCCTTTATCATATGAACAATTATCCGTCTCACTGCTAACTACAGATCCATCTCTTACTAAGTCTTTACCAACCGTTAGATTTACGGCCACGTATCTGGTAGATAACACCTTATGGAAAATGTCTGAAACATCTAAATTTGTAAAAGAACTTGATGAATGGCGTTACCTTGATGGTGATATTACTGAACATAATAAAGTAAGAGAAATTAAACGAAATGATTTATGCCCTTGTGGCAGTAGAAAAAAGTTTAAGAAGTGTTGTGCCAAATAAAATATTCAACCTGAATTAGAGATAAACAGCACTTGCTCAATATTTCCTTTTTCCATCTGTTAACTTTCTTTAATTTTATACCAATTATCATAAATAACGGGTCTGTTTTCAATGAGGATAAATTTTCAAGAACACCGTTTTTTTGTTCCAGACAAAAACTAAGCACGCATCATCCCGAATTCAGGTTAATCAACTCAATTAACTATGCGGTAACGAGCAAAGACTTCACAATGGAATCTTGAACATTATTCAACCAACCTTTAGCATCAAACGATAAACGTTCATTTAAAGTAATAACAGGTGACGCTGATTGAGATAATGCTTGCTGTTCTTGTAAGTGTTTTTTTTGACAATAAGGTGAAGTATTCGTTAAAACATCATAGGCAATGTGTTTAATATTATCTCGAAAAGCTAACGCTTTAGGTCGTAAAGCATTAAGTAAATGCAATTCAGTCAATCGGTTTTCTTGCACTAAATTTGATTGATCAAAATGATTTAGTTGCTCGTTTTCCTTTAACGCCAAAGGGGCACTCTCAGGTAAATTGAACTCTTTTCTTAATAAGTCATCGGTTGTTTCAGTAGGATTTTGAACTGTTTCAGGCACGAAAAACTGACTATGCTCTTTAACATTATCAGTTAACATCGCCAGCATTAAAGAAAAATCTGAACGTCGCTTACTATGAACGCACTCGCCAAGCTGTTCGCCTAACTGCAATTCATGTATTAGTAAGTTATTTTCAACTACTGCAACAGCCAATATTTTTACTCATTTAATTCAACTGATAATGTTATCGGCAGACTTGAGTAAAGACTTAAGCTTATTTTGGTAAAATTGTTATTTCAGTTAATTAATGGAATTGATCTTACAGCTTTCTTCAAATGACAGTAATTCTTTCAATGCCAGTTCGAATTCGTAATCACAAATTAAATGATGCAATAATAATATTTCTTCTTGATGTTTAGTGCCTTTAGCCAGATCTAAAAACTGATGAGAAATATCTTCGGCGGTTACATCGGCGCATTGTAACAAGAGCTTCATTTCATCGATTAATTTTTTAGCATCAATGAAATTAAAATCTTTGATTTCATCTATTGGCATTAATGTTTCAGTAACGGCTAAAATTGGAGATAATTCTTGCAGCAATCTATTAAGCAAATTAATTAATAGCTCTAAACATACTTTTATATTGGTATCATTATTGACAGCATGCTCTAACGAAACACAAGCATCAGCCAGAGAATAGGCACCTATGTATTGCGCATTAGCTTTCATTGCGTGAGCAATTAAGAAAATATCGCTGAACTCACCTTTTTCATACAAACTCAGTAATTCAGTCGATAAATAACGTTTTTTCTTATAAAACACTTTAACCAATTCAAGGTAAAGTGAGGCTTTATTCTGTAAAGATTCAATCGGAGGTTCTACCAATAAACAAGTATGTTTAGTTAGTGCATTAATTTGCTGTTCTACTGATTTATCTTTTGATAACAAAGCCAGACATTGTGTTAATGCGATTGATTGAACATCAATAACTGGCGCTAACGATACTGACGTTACATTATTGCCAGCTGTTGATGGCTCAATATCTCCATTCACATTAATCTGCAATAATTCTTTGATCGTATCAAACATTAACTCAGGGTTTATTGGCTTAGTTAAATGAATGTTCATACCTGAGCTTAAACTTTTTTCAATGTCTTCCATCATTGTGTGAGCGGTCATGGCAATAATAGGTAGGTTAAGTTTTAACGTTTCCCTTATTTCTTTTGCTGCCGTCAGTCCATCCATCACCGGCATTTGCACATCCATAAAAATAATATCAAAGGTACTTTCTTTAAGCTTATTTAATGCTACTTCACCATTTTCTGCAATTTCAACATGTGCATAGCTGTCTGCCAAAAACGCTTTAATAACATGTTGATTAAGTTCATTATCTTCCACCAATAAAATTTTAATTGAAGAGAAATCAGGTACTTGATAATGATTCACATTACTTGTCAAGTTTTCAATTTTCTCCATATTATTATCATTTCCTATATCAGTAACATCTTCGACTATCGTTGGAGGTATTTTCGTTGTTTGTTCCAAAGGTTCAATTTGCCTTTTTTGCATAATTCGAGACAGAGCACTAAGTAAATTTGATTTTTTGACTGGCTTATCTAAATATTGATCAATCACCACGTCCTGAGCTAATTTTCTTGCCTGATCTATATCGTAAGCTGAAACAATTATAATATGAGGAGATTTTCCCTTAACAGCTTGTCGAATAAGTTTAGAGGCATCAATCCCATTTAATTCCGGCATTTTCCAGTCAATAATGATCACTTCAAATGGGCAGCATTCTTCTTCAGCTTTCATTACTGCTTGTAATGCTTTTACGCCACTGTCAACACTAACAGCCTTAACATTAAGGCTAGACAAGGTATTGACTAACAATTTCCTGGCCATTAACGAATCGTCAACCACCAACACCTTTAATTTAGCTAACAAAGCTATTTGAGCCTTTTCTACCTGCACGCTATACAAATCAGACTGTTCCAGCACTATATTAAAACAAAAACTAGAACCCTTCCCTAATTCGCTAGTCAACCAAATACTACCCCGCATCAGTTCAACCAATTCTTTCGAAATGGCTAACCCCAAACCAGTACCACCGTACTTTCGGGTAATACTATCGTCCGCTTGCTCAAAACAATTAAACAAATGAGCCTGTTGCTGCTCGTTCATACCTTTACCAGTATCGGTTACAGAAAACTGCAGTTTTATTTCCCTTACCGTATTATCTTCATAACCTAAAACACTATTTTGTGTGTTTTTCAATGCTATTTCATCAGCACTAAATTTTACTTGTTTAACTTTAATTTTAATCGAACCAGCATCTGTAAATTTCGCAGCATTGGTCACTAAATTAATTAACACTTGCTGTAATCGCAAAGCATCGCCAACAAAAGCTTTAGGCACATTATTATCAATATCAACAATAAACGCTAACTGTTTTTGAAAAATAGCATACCCACAAACATTTTCAACATGTTGTAAAGCAGAATCTAAGGTAAAGCCATGATGTTCCAGCACCAGTTTTTTGGCTTCAATTTTAGAAAAGTCGAGAATATCATTTAGCAAAGCCATTAATGATTCAGCTGACGATAAAACAATATTCAAATTAGTTTCTTGTTCTTTTTTTAATTGTGTACGTAAAATTAATTGGCTTAATCCAATTATGGCATTCATTGGTGTACGAATTTCGTGACTCATTTTAGCCAAAAATTGACTCTTTGCCTGATTAGCACTATCAGCTTTCATCGCCAACTGTTTAAGTTTTCTTTTGGTATAAAAAGCACGGATAATAAAAGCTAATAAGGTAAGTAATAAAGCCTGCCCTAACGCAATAATATAACCGCGTAACTCTGAAGTCTTTTGATATTGAGCAGTTTCCAAATCTTTTAAAGCATTATCAGCAGTAAGCCGATTTATTTGTTGCTCTTTTTGCTCTGTATCTAATTGAGTTTGATAAAAAGCAACTTTTGTTTCTTCTTTTTCGTTAAATATTCTCTTTGTAATTGCCTGATATTTTTTTTGATAAGTTAAAGCTTGGAGAAAATCATTTTGTTGTTCATAGATATCAGCAAGTTCTATATAAGCTGATTGTTGAATTTTTTTTATTTTATTGTCTAAACCATATTTAACTAAGCTTTCAAGAATAGTTATTGCTTGAAGTGTATCCCCTACACTCTGCAAAATATCAGCTTTCAACGATTGTGTTTGTACAAATGCCAAATCGTAATTTTTACTTTTTGCCAGCTCCTCACTTTTAGCTAACAAATTCATTGCCAATGGTATTTTATTTTCATTAAATTCCAGCTCAGCTAATGTGACATAAACCTCACTAATATATAGAACATCTTGAATATTAAGAATATCCACCGCTTTTTGAAGATAAGGTCGAGCTTCTTTATAACGCCCTAATTTTACTAATGCATCACCGATCGTATACTCAGCCACTCCTTTATACATATCAACAACTTGCGAATTTGGGTCTTTTAGTAATAACCTACCGTATTTTAAATACTCACTATAATTTTCAATGTCACGATAATAATCACTGATAGAATGCAAAACGGTAAAAAGATCAGTAAAGCCTATCTCACGATAAATATCTAACGATTTATTAAAAGCTTCCAAACTCTCCGAGAGTAGTCCTCTCTTAGACAAAATGGCTCCTTCCAATTTATAGGTTCTTGCTAAATCAAGTTGGCTATTAATTGCTAAAGCGCTATTTCTTGCTTTACGTGCGTACAGATATGCTTGAGTATAATTATTCGAGACAACGTAAGAGAATGCTATGCTTGCGAACACTCTAATTTCGAGCTTATAATTAGGCTCTTGCTGTAAAAGCAATTCTGCTTTTTTGGCTAATTCCAGAGAATATTTTCTATCCGATTTTTTATTTTTGTCAATCTGATTTAATATTTCATTAACTTTTTTTGTGTTTTCTGAAATTAAGGGTGATTGCGCACAGAAAGCAAAGTTGCTGACCATCAAAATAAATAAAAGGACGAACTTGCTTTTTAATATATTTAAACTTTTCATAGTAGTCATAAAATACACTATAATTGAATATTACAGTGTATTTATCAATTAATAATAAGGGTGTTGCTCGCTTGTAGGTCTGTTACTCACTTGTAGGTGTGTTGTTCATTTAATAGGTTTCTTCAAGCATTATCATGCCTTTAATTTCAACCCCTTTTTTATCACAACGTTTCATTATTGCTTCCTGATCATTATCCTCAAGCATTTTCACATCATCTGAGTCTAAACCATAATCTTCTGCTATCTGCCTTGGTGAAATTTTGTAATTTTCCACCAGTTGGGGGTCTTTATTTAACTCAACTATAAAATCTACTAAGCGGTCTGTCATATCATTCTCCTTTTATTACAATAAACCAGTTTCCAAATTAAAATCCACATAATGGACATCATCTGATAATAACCAGTACAATGATTAATACCCTTACTTATTTCCTTTGTGGATTGTAGTGAAGATATCCTTTCTTATTTCCTTTTCCCTATTAATTTACAAGCATCACCATTAAACAAGTATATACTAACTTGTTGTTTTCAGCTTGTTTTGTTAACTTATTTTTTTACATCATCAACCGTTAAATTAAGCTTGTCTAATGTAGCAACATCAAACTCAAGCGCTCCCAATGATGGAATAACTAAAGTTGAAATAGCGGTCAACTCAGCCTTAGGTAAATCAATTAAAGCCATTCGATCTATTCGAGCAGAAAAAATTGAAATTGTTGCAGCCTCATAGACTATAACTTCATGATCGGCAGGATAATAATCTAACAACTCTTCGGTCAATACCTTCAGTCCAAGATGATAACTGTCGGTCTTTGAAATTTTCAACGTATGATCGCCAATTAACCCTATTTGCCATAACACTAAAATACAATTTTCATCAAATTTACGCTGATAAAATAAAAACTGAGTAGCTTCAAATGCCTGATAACCTACCCGTCCAGGATCTAAACCTAAATCTGCAACCAGACAATCTTCTGCTGAAATTCCCGGCTCCATTTTGGCCTGATAACCTTCTGCAAGTAATTGTTCAATAGCCTTATGACTAGACATAACAAAAACGCCGGGATGCCCATAAAAAGCAGCACAAACACGTTTACCTTGTTTAACAGCGTTGACAATAGCATCTGTCATTTCTTTATAGGTTATAAGACGTGATTTATTTGACCCGTAATATTGAGTTAAATCAACAATATTTTCATTGAGTGAGTCAAACCAATGTTTTGACACGTTATCGGTCACTGTTGCAAAAACAATATCCGCATTTTGAATATGGGCTTGAGCACTAATAGTTGTCTGTCCCCCTACCTGGAGCCCCGTACCAACAATAATTAGCGATCCTTTTAATTTCTTATCCATTTATATCCTTTTATATCCTTTATATGTAGAGTAGGCCGCAGGCTTCGCATAGCTTATCCAACGGCCCCTCTTCGATTCCGTGCATGAGGTTTTCCCT
>JABSOJ010000109.1 GCA_013216005.1 Alteromonadaceae bacterium
ACATTTGAATTTGAATAATTCATTGTACCCCTTTATGCAGCCTGACTTCCATACCAACAGGAAAATGGAAAGAGCCAGAATTAGCTCAGAAAAAAAAGCAACCGCAATAGGTTGTATTGCTATTTTATTATGGGGAAGTCTTGCATTATTAACTGATTTCAACCGTGAAATTCCAACATTTCAACTGATGGCAATGAGTTTTTTTGTTGGTTTTTTAGTGATAGCCATTAAGTGGCAATGGTCAGGGGTAAATGCGTTGTTATTGTTTAGGCAACCTTTGAGTAAGTGGGCGCTGACTCTCTTTGGTTTGTTTGGCTATCACTTTTTTTATTTTTTAGCATTACGTTTTGCTCCTGTATTGCAAGCAAGTTTACTGGCTTATTTATGGCCGTTGTTTATTGTTATTTTGACCACTGTTTTGTTAAAACTAAAAATAAAGCCTGTTTTTTATATTAGTGTGTTCTTATCTCTCATTGGCTGCTGGTTGTTGATTTGGCAAAAAGGATCTGCGCTAAGTTTGCAATATTTGTGGGGTTATATTTTTGCTTTTGTTGCAGCACTCATTTGGTCTTTATATTCAGTGTTATCGTCTCGGCTTTCTAAAAGAGTGGCTAAAAGAGAGGCTAAAAGAGAGGTAAAAAGCGAGGCTGAAAAAGAACAGCAAGCCTCCTCTGATTTTATTGGTTGGGCCTGCGGCATTACAGCTTTACTGGCCGCTATTTGTCATTTTTTTCTGGAACAAACGTTATGGCCGTTAACTGATTCACAGTGGTTAGGCATAGTTTTGCTGGGGGCTGGCCCTAGGCTGTCGAAAACTCGTGCTTTTGGGGATTTTCAATTTACCAGTTTTTGACTTTACAAAGTATATATTTACTATCTATTGGATTTCCATAATTGTGCTGAAATTCATCATTTAGTGGCAAAATGCTATTTTCATTAATATCTTGTTACATCCAATGGGATAAATAGCATGTTATTCCGTCAATTTGGAATCTAAATGTAACAACAATCAAAACTGCAACAAGGTTAGAAAATCCAAAAAAGAACGACGATAAATTGATTGAAAATGGTCATATTTCGACAGCCTAGGCTGGCCCTGTTGGTCTTGCTTTCGCTGTTTGGGATATTGGGGTTAAACATGGCAATTTGCCGTTATTAGGCTCCCTGTCTTACCTCACTCCATTAATATCAACGTCATTATTAATATGCTTGACTGATGCCTCATTAACTTCCCAAGTTATTATTGGTGGTATTCTAATTATTGGGGGAGCAACAATGGCGGCCAAAAATAGCTAAATAACCTGAACACGCAGATAGAAATAAGGGCGTTAGCTATTGGCGATCATCTTGGTGAAAAAATTACGGAGCCAGATATTAGTCGCATCTTTATCCGCACTTTTATGCCAAAATAAATGTATTTCCAACGGTGGCAGTTTAAATGGCAAGGGATAAAGTTTAAAATCAAGTTCATCCGCCAGCCGTTTGGGTAGTGTCCAGAGTAAATCTGATCGTTCAATCACTCTAATGGCTGCCATATGATGCTTCACTCTTATTTTTATATTTCGTTGCTCACCTAGCTCTGACAGAGCCAGATCTACTGAATCTCCCCCCCTGCGACGGCTTGAAACATAAAGATGCTCCATTGTTAAATACTGTTCGAGGTTTAAACTACTCGTAATGTTTGGATGATCTTGGCGAACAACGCAAACATATTCGTCGCGGAAGAGGGGTAGGTTACAAAGATTTTTGTCTGTAATTAAAGGAACGTCAAAGGCAAAATCCAAGGTGCCAGCGACAAGTTCTTTCACCACTTTATCACGCGAAACATAATAGCTGTTCAGGGTCATCCTTGGGGCATTTTCTTGCAGGTATTGAATAGTTGACGGTAAGATCAACGATTCACAAAAGTCGTTCATGCTACAGTTTATTTGTCTGTTGGATTGAATCGGGTTGAATTCATCACCTTCTCGAACACTCATGGTAAGTAATTGTAGTGCTTCACGAATATCGTCAACAATATTTTTGGCAAAAGGTGTCGGAAGCATACCTCCCGGTGTTCTGATAAATAGAGGATCATCAAAAGTTTTGCGTAAGCGGTTCAACGCATTACTGACGGCTGGTTGGGTAATGCAAAGCACGGTAGCTGCTTTGGTTAGATTTCTTTGGGTATAAATTGCCTCAAACACTAAAAATAAGTTTAAATCTACTTGATTTAAGCGCATTTTCTCAACCTTTTTTAAGTTTCACTATCACTGCTGTGAATAATACATCATTCAAATAATAAATTATGTTAATAACGTAAGCCATAGTAAAGTTTTATAATGCTTTAATCGACGGTTGTGAGTGATCACAATATTCATGGAGTAAATAAAATGACCGTTCAAGAAAGAAATACCCCTGAGTTAGGGCAAGTCCTGATTTTACCTAATGGTCACCGGATAAAAAACCGCTTCTTTAAATCTGCTATGAGTGAAGCTTTATCCTCGGTTGATAATCGCCCGACAGAAAATTTAGTGCGTTTGTACGATATCTGGTCCAAAGGTGGTACAGGTTTACTGGTGACTGGTAATGTGATGATTGACCCTGAAGCGCTAGGTGAGCCTCGCCAAGTTGTCGTAGAAGACGAGCGTGATTTGGAAATACTCAAACGTTGGGCTCAGGCTGCCACACAAAATGGTAATGATTGCTGGGTACAATTAAATCATCCGGGTAAGCAAGTACCGGGTAATATTCAGGCGGTGCCAGTAGCGCCTTCTGCACTTCCTCTGGGCGGCGGTTTAGAAAAAATTTTTAAAACTCCCCGCGCTCTTAACGAAGAAGAAATTATCGTTATCATAAAGCGTTTTGCTACTTCTGCAGCAGTCATAAAAAAAACTGGGTTTAGCGGGGTGCAGATCCACGGTGCCCACGGTTATCTTTTAAGCCAGTTTTTATCGCCACGTCACAATCAGCGCGAAGATCAATGGGGCGGTTCATTGGAAAACCGTATGCGTTTTGCCTTAGAGGTGTACAAAGCTATTCGTGCAGCTGTGGGACCGGAATTCCCGGTAGGTATTAAATTAAACAGTGCCGATTTTCAACGGGGTGGTTTCACTGAAGAAGATTCGATGGCGGTCGTTAAAGCTTTGTCTGATGCTGGTATTGATTTGCTGGAAATTTCCGGTGGAACTTATGAAGCACCTGCGATGACGGGTAAGCGTAAGAAAGACAAAGTGAAGGAAAGCACTAAACAACGCGAAGCTTATTTTTTGGATTACGCAGAGAAAGTGCGTAAACTTGTCGATGTACCTTTGGTTGTCACTGGGGGCTTTCGCACCTGTGAAGGAATGAAAGATGCTCTGGCCAGTGGTGCCACCGATATGATTGGTGTAGCTCGTCCACTGGCGGTAGAGCCGGATCTGCCTAACCGTATTTTGGCGGGAGAAAAATTCAATAGTCAGGTTAAACCACTCACCACTGGTTATCGATTTCTGGATCAAATAGCCGTGTTGGAAATTAATTGGTATGGACAGCAGTTGGCACGTTTGGGTAAAGGCAAGCAACCTAAACCGAATAAAAGTTGTATGCTCTCTTTTGCACAGACGTTGATGAACCACGGGGTTCAAGGTTTTCAGCGCCGACGGTCTAAATCTTAAATCGTCTATTTTAAAATGAACTTATGGAAATAATATGTCTGAATTCTATTTAGTGCGTCATGGTCAAGCATCATTTGGAGCGGATAATTACGATAAGCTTTCGGTTTTGGGACATCAACAGGCAGTTTGGCTGGGGGAGTACTTCAAAGAGCGAAACATCAGCTTTGATCGTGTTTTAGTGGGCGATATGGTGCGTCATCAGGAAACTGCAGAGGGAATATGTAAAGGACTTTGCCGTGATATCGCTGATTTTGAAGTACTGCCTGAGTTAAATGAGTTCGACTTTTTGGGTTTGGTTCAGGCTTATTTAAAAGACAATCCTGATTTGAATCCAGTGAATCCAGTGAATCCAGTTACGGGTAAGCCAGATGCTAAAGATTATTTTCGTTTGTTGAAAAAAGCGGTGCATGCCTGGCAGCAGGATCAGTTATCTGAGCCAGTTACCGAAAGTTGGAATGATTTCAAGCAACGGGTTAAAAGTGTGATGACCTTTATTCATAAAAGCAGTATGAACAAAGCAGGCTCTGATTTGAATACTGCTGGTCCGAACAGCCCTGATCTGAGTAGTCATGGCTCTGGAAAAAAGCAGCGTTTACTGGTGATCAGCTCAGGTGGTGCCAAGGCGATGGCGATAAAACATATTTTAGGCATGGAAGATGATGGGGTGATGCGATTGAACTTACAAATTAAGAACACCAGTGTCAGTCATTTTTATTGTTCATCTGAGCACATTTTATTGACCAGTTTTAATCACGTTCCCCATTTAGAAAATCCGGAACGTCAAACTTCTATTACTTATAGTTAACGGCCATTTGGCCATCAGGAGATATGATGGATTTTGAATATAGTGATAAAGTCAAAGGACTTTTGGAACGTGTTACGGCGTTTATGGATGAATTTGTATTTCCCGTTGAAGAGCAAATACATGAACAAATAGCAGAAGATCCCTGGTCAACCCCATCTTTAATGGAAGAGCTGAAGGCAAAAGCAAAGGCTGAGGGTTTGTGGAATTTTTTTCTACCATTAAGTTACGGTAAATACAGTGCCGGTTTGACTAATTTAGAATACGCACCACTGGCAGAGGCTATGGGCAAGGTATTGTGGGGACCAGAGGTGTTTAACTGTGCAGCGCCAGATACCGGCAATATGGAAGTGCTGGCGAAATATGGTAATGAAGCACAAAAAAAACAATGGTTAGAGCCGCTGTTAGAAGGAAAAATTCGTTCAGCATTTGCGATGACAGAGCCAGAAGTCGCTTCCAGCGATGCAACTAATATTGAAACGCGTATTGAACGTGATGGCGATGAATATGTGATCAACGGCAGGAAATTTTTTATCAGTGGAGCATGCCGTAAGCAATGCGAAATATTGATTGTGATGGGGAAGACTGATCCCCAGAATAGCAACCGTTATCTTCAGCAGTCGCAAGTTTTGGTGCCAATGAATACTCCGGGTGTGATCAAGGTCAGACCAATGAAAGTGTTTGGTTATAACGATGCGCCTGAAGGACATGCAGAAATTATTTTTGATAATGTAAGAGTGCCTGTCGGTAATATTATTCTGGGTGAAGGTAAAGGCTTTGAAATTGCTCAAGGTCGCTTAGGTCCGGGTCGAATTCATCACTGTATGCGTTCGGTTGGCGCGGCTCAACGTGCTTTGGATTTAATGTGTAAACGTGTTAACGAACGTGTGGTCTTTGGTCGGCCTTTAATTAAACAGCAATCAATTCGTGAAGATATTGCCAAGTCAGCTTGTCAGATAGAGCAGGCACGATTAATGACACTTAAAACGGCTCAGAAAATGGATACTGAAGGTAACAAAGCCGCTAAAGAGTTAATCTCCATGATTAAAATTGTTGCACCAAGTATGGCTCTGGACGTGATTGACCGTGCTATTCAATGTCATGGTGCGGTAGGTTTGAGTCAGGATACTTTTTTAGCACATATGTTTGCAATGCAGCGTACTTTACGTTTGGCGGATGGACCGGATCAAGTACATATGATGCAATTGGGGCGCGATTTAGCTAAACGTCACGCTAGTTAGTGTTAGTTAGTTAGTGTCTTAACGGAAATTCTGAAAGCCTTATTTTACGGGGTATTCAAGCAATATTGCAAAACGAAGATTTTGTTATTTTTGGCTAAAAACGGCCAAAACGCTTAAATCTACATCAATACCGACTGATTAGCTTAAATCTTCGTTTTGAATTAATCGCTACAGCCCATGTGTAGCAATGGCTATTGACTTTTCGTTCGGGCACTAGTTAGTTAGTTAGTGCCTATTATCAGGACGAAAATATAATTAATGTTCATTGGTCTTAATCTTTAGGAAAAACTTTAATGTCTACTGTCGCAGATCTGGAAATTGAAAAGAGTGAAATTAAAAAGTTAACGGTTTATTTAGAAAACCATGTTGAAGGTTTTCAAGGGCCGATGACAATGGAAAAGTTCACAGGAGGTCAATCTAACCCAACCTTCAAGGTGAATGCAAAATCTGGTGTTTATGTACTGCGTCGCCAGCCACCGGGTAAATTATTAAAATCTGCCCATGCAGTAGATCGCGAATATAAAGTGTTAGACGCACTTAAGCACAGTGATGTACCAGTGCCTAAGGTTTTTCATCTTTGTGAAGACAGAGACGTTATTGGCACAATGTTTTATTTAATGGAGTTTTGTGATGGACGAATTTTCTGGAATGCTTCACTAAGAGAAATCACAGAGAATACCACTCGTACATCTATGTACGACACGATGAATAAAACCCTGGTTGCTTTGCACAGTGTAGACATTGATGCCTGTGGTTTACGTGAATATGGCAAGGCGGGTAATTATTTTAAACGTCAGCTAGAGCGTTGGGGGGCTCAGTACCGAGCTTCCCAATTGCAAAAAATCGATGCAATGGATCAACTGAATCGCTGGTTAGAAGCTAATCAACCACAATATGACGGACGAGTATCTTTAGTGCATGGTGATTTCCGTTTAGATAACATGATGTTTCATCCCCAAACTGCTGAAATTATTGCTGTACTCGACTGGGAACTTTCAACATTGGGCCACCCGTTTGCTGATTTAGCTTATCAATGCATGCAGCTCCGTATGCCGCAGGGTATCGGTAGCCTTGATGGCTTGAAAGGGGTTGATCGTGCCAGTTTAGGTATTCCTACAGAAAAAGAATATGTCGCTCAATATTGTCAGGGAATGGGTATAGAAAAAGTTGATAACTGGATATTTTATCTGGCATTTAGTTTTTTCCGGTTAGCGGCAATTGCTCAGGGGGTTGCCAAAAGGGCAGCACTGGGCAATGCATCGAATAAAGAAGCGGGTAAAGTGGGGGCTTTTGTTGAACCGCTGGCGTTGATGGCTTTAGAAATAATAGAAAATGAAATGTAATATAATTGGTGGAATAATCGCTAAATAGTTAAGAATATTTTTAGGAGTACATCGTGAAGAAAAACCTATTTGATTTGACCGGAAAAATTGCTTTAGTCAGTGGTGCCAGTCGTGGTATTGGCGAAGAAATAGCGAAAACATTGGCAGATAACGGAGCGCATGTCATTGTCTCTAGCCGAAAGATAGCAGATTGCCAGGCTGTGGCAGATGCCATTATTGCCGACGGAGGTAAAGCAGAAGCTGTAGCCTGTAACGTAGGTAATATGGACGATATTAAAGGGGTATTCGAATACATCAAACAAAATCATGCAGGGAAATTAGATATTCTGGTAAATAATGCTGCGGCTAATCCCTACTTTGGTCATATTTTGGATACAGATATCGGCGCTTTTCAAAAAACGGTTGATGTAAATATTCGTGGTTACTTTTTTATGTCTGTCGAAGGTGGAAAATTAATGCGCGAAAATGGTGGTGGAGCAATTGTAAACACCGCTTCAGTAAATGCTTTAGAACCTGGGGATATGCAGGGAATTTATTCTGTTACCAAGGCGGCTGTGGTTAATATGACTAAAGCTTTTGCCAAGGAATGTGCACAATTCAATATTCGCTGTAACGCCTTATTACCCGGTTTAACTAAAACCAAATTTGCTGGCGCATTATTCGCCCACAAAGGCGCTTATGAAGAAGTTATCAAAACAATTCCGATGAAACGTCATGCTGAACCAGTAGAAATGGCTGGCACTGTGTTGTATCTGGTCTCTGATGCCAGTAGTTATACAACTGGAGAATGTATTGTCGTAGACGGTGGCATGACAATTTAATTGGCATTATTAATTAATTTATTAAAAAGGAGAACGGGCAATGGATCCATTATTAGATTTTACCGATAAGGTGGCATTAATTACCGGAGCGGCACGGGGGTTTGGTAAATTATTGGCACAAGAGCTGGCTTCGCGTGGCGCTAAATTAGTGATTGGCGATATTAACGTTGAAGGCGTAAAAAGCGTAGCCGAAGCGTTATCCGCCAAAGGTGTTGAGGTAATTGCTCTGTCTTGTGATGTCTCCAGAGATGTTGATTGCAAAGCGATGGTTGATGCAGCTGTAGAAAACTTTGGTCAGCTTGATATTGCCGTTAATAATGCGGGGGTTGCTCACGACTGGACTGCGCTTCATGAAACAGATGAAGCTTTAATGGACAGGCAGTTCAGTATTAATGTAAAAGGCGTGCAATTTAGTATGCGTCATCAAATAACTCAAATGCTAACGCAAAATAACGGCAGTATCCTCAATGTTAGCTCAATAGCCGGTATTGCAGGTGCACCAAAAGTATCAGCTTATTCAGCGGCAAAACATGCCGTTATTGGTTTAACCAAATCGGGTGCGATTGAATATGGCCGCCACAATATTCGTGTGAATGCCGTGTGTCCTTTTTTTACCTTGACCAAAATGGTGACGGATATGGCTGACGAAGAGTCGCTGAAATTTCTGAGTAAAGGCACTCCTATGAAACGCCTAGGCGAGCCTGAAGAAATCGTTGCTATGATGTTGATGATTTTATCTCCGGCAAATACTTATTTAACAGGACAATGTATTGCAATTGATGGTGGTGTGTCTGCTGGTTAGTGTCACAATAGTATCATCAAAGAGTACAAACAGTATGTGACGGCGAAGCAGGGAAGATGAAACACATTGAATTGGTTATAAAAAATCATGCATAAATTATTTGAAGTTATACCTGTTCAATAGTTTTTCTATGGTGTAGATTGATTTAAAAAATAACTCACCTAAGAAAGTTAACAAGGAAGCAGATTATGAAGGTATTGGTTGTCGGCGCTGGTATTGCGGGTTTGTCAGTAGCGCGTTTACTGGCAAAACAGGATGTAGATTTCACGATCATCGAGAAAAGCCCTTCAGCCAGTACTTTAGGTGCAGGTATCGCTTTGCCCTTTAATGCACTTAGAGCACTTAAAGAAATAGGTGTTGTTGACGCAGTAATGCAGCACGCACATCAGGTAAAGCAAATTCGTTATACCACTTCCAAAGGAAAATTACTGGGCCAGGCTGATTTAACGGTGGATCCTTTTAGTAATGACCAATTTGTTGCGCTGAAAAGGCACAAGTTACTCAATGTACTATTAGAAGGTTTGGAAGACAAAATTTATTACGCAACTGAACTCACTTCAATAAATAATTATGCTGCTGGTGTTAGTGTCGAGAGTACGAATGCAGAAGTGACAGGTGATTATGATTTAGTTATCGCAGCAGACGGCATTAATTCTACCTTGAGGTCGGAACAATACAGCGACAGAGACACACTTTATAAGCATAAGCTAACGGGGTGGCGTTTCATTATCAAGTCGGAGCAACATCAATTGCAACCCACTTACATGATGGGGAATACTGATTTGTTTATGGCATATCCATTGAGTGAAGATGAGTTGTATTGTTACGCTCATATTCATGAAGAAAACAGCAGTCATTCGCTAACAGGCGATGCAAAAACAGATTTGAAAAACATATTTTCGTCTTATGCTGAGCCAGCCAACAGTATTATTCAATCAATTGATAATGTGGAAGTGATTACGGGTGAATTAAAGTCAGTCACCGAAGCGTTCTTTTATAAAAATCACGTAGTCTTTGTGGGTGATGCCGCTAATGCATGCTCTCCTCTCCTACAACAGGGGGCTGCAGCCGCATTTGAAGATGCTTTATGTTTGGTTGAAGCGTTAGTTGATGGAAATATCGATAATGCGCTGGAAAAATATAAGCAAGCACGACAAACACGAATAGAATGGATCATTAACTATTCCGACAAACCTTTAGCCAGTATTAAAAAAATGGATAAACCTATTGTTCGTTTTATCCGTAATACGGTAATTCGAGTATTGGGACCTTTGAATGTATTTGGCTGGAAAAAATTGGCAACAGATCCTGCTTTGGCTAATAAAAGAAAATAAGGATTAACAATAACCGAAAATGGTGGAATATTGCAATGCCAGAGTCCTTGGAACAAAAAATCATAAGATCCTATCAACTTAATGCGGACGCCTGGACGGAGATTATCGCCAAAGAGGGGATCAAATCGCGTCAATTAGTGACCAATAAAGCGATTGTTGATGCCGTGTTGTCTCATCAACCTGTTGATGTATTGGATGTAGGTTGCGGTGAAGGTTGGCTGGTAAGGGCATTGATCGACCAATCGATTAATGCCACAGGTATTGATGGAGTTGAGGCGTTAGTTAATTCTGCCCGAAAAAGAGGAAAGGGCATTTTTGAGATCTGTCAATATGAAGATATTGAACAGTGTCCCGCATTGGCACCAAGCTTTGATGTGATTGTTTGTAATTTCGCACTACTTGGTGAGCAATCTACTCAGGATTTGTTGTCAGCATGTGCGAACAAATTGGTATTGGGCAAAGGTCGGTTGTTAATCCAAACGCTGCACCCATTGCTGGTTAATTCTTCGCCATACTTTACTGGCTGGAAAGAAGGTTCCTGGGCCGGATTTCCCGATACGTTCACTGAGCCACCTGATTGGTATTTTCGTACCCTGGAAGATTGGTTGGCGGTTTTTTCTGATGCTGGTCTTGTTTTGCTAGGGATAAATGAACCGCGTCATCCACAAACGGGTGAGCCGGCTTCAATTATTTTTAATTGTGCTTCTGTTTAATTGTGCTCTGTTTAATTATGCTTCTGTTTAATTGATCAAATGTTTAATTAACCAAAATTCTGGATAATGAGCCCAGACGCCCCACTGACACGAAAGAAATTCATTCAGCTCAAGCCGTTAAAATGGCATTGTCAGCATAGTTGTATTATCAGAATAGTTTATTACCCGAAGAATAAAGGAAGCTAGCGTCATGTCAGGTCCGTTGTCACAATTAAAAATTCTCGATCTATCAAATTTGTTGCCGGGACCATATGCTTCTATGATGCTGGCTGACATGGGGGCTGATGTTTTACGCATTGAAGCGATTGGACGGGATGATATGGTGAGGGCATTTCGTCCCGCACATAAAGGAACCGCAAATGCTTTTCTTACTTTAAATCGTAATAAAAGAGCGATGGCGCTGGATCTCAAACAAGGCGAAGCGGTCGATGTTGTTAAAAAGCTTATTGCTAGTCACGATGTGTTGATTGAACAGTTTCGTCCCGGTGTTATGGAAAAATTAGGGTTAGATTATCAAACGCTCAGTGAAATTAACC